>NZ_JBSFET010000026.1:0-85115 GCF_053594575.1 Streptomyces sp. NPDC001880 | reverse complement strand
GTTGATAGGCCAGATGTGGAAGCCCGGTAACGGGTGGAGCTGACTGGTACTAATAGGCCGAGGGCTTGTCCTCAGTTGCTCGCGTCCACTGTGTTTGTTCTGAAATAACGAACGGCCGTGTTGTTCCGGTGTTGTTTATTTCATAGTGTTTCGGTGGTCATTGCGTTAGGGAAACGCCCGGTTACATTCCGAACCCGGAAGCTAAGCCTTTCAGCGCCGATGGTACTGCAGGGGGGACCCTGTGGGAGAGTAGGACGCCGCCGAACTCCTTTTGTGGGAGAGCCCCGTGCCCTTGTGGCACGGGGCTTTTCTGCGTTTCACGGGATACTTGCCGATGTCTTCCGGCTGGTCGCCCGATGGAGGCCTTCCGCCGGGCGGCGAGCCCTGCGTGGGCAGGTTCCGCATCGTGGTGGAGGGGCCGGGCAGGGCCTATGAGGGCCCGTCAGAGTCTTCTGCGGCCAGTGGTTTTGAGCATCCCTGAGTTCGGGGTATGCTTTACCTCGTTGCCACAGCGCAACAGGCCCCAATAGCTCAGTCGGTAGAGCGTCTCCATGGTAAGGAGAAGGTCTGCGGTTCGATTCCGCATTGGGGCTCAGGAGAAAAGGAAAGGCCCCCGCCAGTCGGCGGGGGCCTTTCTTGTTGGTACGGCTGCACTGAGGGCTGTCCCGTGACCCCGGTGGGGTCACGGGACAGCCCTCAGTCGGTGGGAGGCTCGGGCACACGCATGGCGAGGATGGCCATGTCGTCCGAGGCCGGCTCGGCGGCGAAGCGCTCCACCGCCCGCAGGATGCGAGCCGCCACCGCACCCGCCGTGAGGCCGGTGCAGGTCGCCAGGACGTCCGCCAGACCGTCGTCGCCCAGCATGCGGGAGCCCTCCCGGCGTTCCGTGACGCCGTCGGTGACGCACAGCAGGACATCGCCCGGGGCAAGGGCCACCGTCTGCTCGTACAGTTCGAGTTCCTCGATGACACCGAGCAGCGGCTGGGGCTCGGCCGCCGCTTCGACCGAGCCGTCCTGACGCAGGCGCAGCGGCAGCGGGTGCCCCGCGCAGACCACCTTCAGAAGAGCGCCGCCGTCCTCCTGAGGCCACAACTCGCCGTACAGAAGGGTCAGGAAGCGGCTGCGGGCGCCCTCATCCAGGATGGCGGCATTGAGGCGTTCCAGGACGGCGGGGCCACCGAAGCCCTCGCGGGCGAGGAGGCGCAGGGCGTGGCGGGCGAGGCCCGTGACGGCTGCGGCCTCCGGACCCGTACCGCATACGTCGCCGATGGCGAAGCCGTAGGCCCCGTCGCGGATCGGGAAGACGTCGTAGAAGTCACCGCCGACCTCATTGCCTTCGCCGGCCGCACGGTAGATGACCTCGATCTCGACATTGGGCACCTCGGGCAGCCCCGGCGGCAGCAGACTGCGCTGCAGGGACTGGCTGATCGCTGTGCGCTCCGAGTAGAGGCGGGCGTTGTCGAGGGCCAGGGCCGCGCGGCGGGAGAGGTCCTCGGCCAACTCCAGGATCTCCTGGCGGAAATGGTCGTCGGAGGGCTTCCCGAGCGTCAACATGCCGATGACACGGTTACGGGCCACGAGCGGCAGGACCACCGTCTCGCCGCCCACCGCGGCCGCGGTGGCGAGCGTCGTACGGATGCCGGAGCCCAGCCTGCCCGGTTCGACGAGCCGGCCGGTTTCACCGAGACCCAGCGTGCGCATCGAACTCCGCAGCGCCGCGTGGTGGGCGGCGTCGGACGGGGCGGTCCAGACGCGGGCGCCAGGGGTCGGCACGGGGTCGGGCGGTGCGATCTTGGAGAGCAGGGCTTTGAGGCCGTCGATGCGCTCCTCGTCCTCGTGCAGGACGTAGGAGAGGTACGGCTCGGACGACTGGTCGGCGATCGTGTACACCGCGCACCAAGTGGCCAGGGTGGGGACCGTCATCTGGGCCATCAACGCCAGGGTCTGGTCCCGGTCGAGGGTTCCGGCCAGCAGGTCGGAGGCCTCGACAAGGAACGAGAGGGAACCGCGGCGCAGGCGCTCCAGCTCGCCCAGGCGGGCCGACTCGACCGCCAGCGCGATCCGGTCCGCGGCGAACTGCAGGCGCAGGGCCTCCTCGTTCGAGTAACGACCGGCTGCTTCGGCGGCGACGCCCAGGGATCCCGTCAACCGCCCCTCGACCTTCAGCGGAACGGTGACGACGGAACGCATCCCGGTCCCGCCGAGCAGCGGGACGGCGCCCGGCACGTTGTCGAGGTCCTCGTGGACGGCGGGCATTCGGGCGGATCCGTACCGTCCGGTTCCGGCCTCCACCGGGACGCGGGCGAAACGCTGGCGGGCGGAGGGCAGACCCGTGGTGGCCCGTACCTCCAGTTCCGTCTCGTCGTCCGTCGCCAGCAGCAGGAAGGCAGCATCGGCGTCGAGCATGTCGCGGGCCCGTTCGACCGTGCGCTGGAGCAGGCCGTCGAGGTCGTCGGGCGCGGGGGAGCCGATGAAGATCTCGAACGGGTCAGTCTTGCCGCTCTCGGTGTTCGTGTCGGACACCGGTGTGCGGGCCGGCGACTGGAGCACGGCACGTTCGTAGTCGCGGACGAGCAGACAGACGGTCGAGGGCTCGCCGTGGGTGTCTCGGATCCGCAGGTGCGAGGCGTAGACGGGGATGATCCGGCCGTCGGAGCCCCGGATCCCGTAACTGCCCTCCCAGCGCGAGAGCTGGAGGGCGTCGACGATGCCCGTGTTGGTACCGGGGGTCTGGGGCCAGGCGGTGAAGTCGGTGAGCTGTTTTCCGGTGACCTGATCCGCGGTGTGGCCGAAAAGGAACGCGGCGTCCTCGTTCCAGGCCGCGATGGAGCCGGTGCTGTCGATCTGGACGACCGCCACCCGGACGCGTTCGTCGGCGACGGGGAGCAGTCCCACGGGGAGCAGCGGGCCCGCCGAGCGGATGCCCACCGGGCGTTCGGGGAGGTCGAGCCGGAACCAGACATGTTTGCGGGTGGGCGAGTACTCGACGCCCCAGCGGGTGGCGAGTGCCGCGCAGAGCAGCAGCCCGCGGCCGTTCTCACGGTCGGGGCTGCCGAAGTCCGGGCCTGCGCTCTGGAGCGGGACCTCGCGTTCCGGATAGTGGTCGGAGACCTCGATCCGGACGCCGTCCTCCGTGCGCAGACACAGCACGTCGGCGGCGGTGCCCGCGTGGATCACTGCGTTGGTCACCAACTCGCTGGTGAGGACGACCGCGTCGTCGACGACATCGGTGTAGCCCCACCCCTGGAGGGTGTCACGGACAAAGGCGCGGGCGGTCGCGACGGAGCGTCCGACCGGGTCGAAGGTGGCGGCCGCGCGCGCGGTGATCACAGCACTCCCCATTGGTGTCTCGTCGCTTCCCCGAGTCCTGTGCCCGTTTCTCGCCGCTTCGATTCGCCTGCCAGGCTAGACGCTCGGTCTCGGTGCCGGATACACGAGGGGCGACTTCGGGCAGGAGCGAGCAGGAACGGACCTGTGAACGGACAAGTGCGGGCTTCTCAGCCGAGGGATGTGGGACAACCCCTGGAGGTTGCACCCCGGCTGCGTCGGGCCTGGTACGTTTCAACGATTTGACGTCCCCATGGTCACCCGTCGACGGTGGGCTGTGGCGGTGAGCCAAAGAAGACTGGGCAAGCTCCCAGATAAGACCCGAGCGATACGGTCAACCCCTGCGGGAGGGACACGGTGGAGTCTGGCGTGGCGGCGCGGGGCAAGAGCACGCGCACAAAAGGCGGACAGTCCGTGAAGAAGCAGCGCAATGGAACCATCGACGTCGACGCGGCGGCGCTCAACAGACTGCTGGCGGGCCTCGTGGCGATGCGCGACGGGAATTTCCGCAGGCGTCTGACCGTCTCGGGCGACGATGTGATGGCGGAGATCGCGGCGGTCTTCAACGAGGTCGCCGACCGCAATCTGCATCTCACCGGTGAGCTGGCCCGGGTACGGCGGGTGGTCGGACGTGAAGGAAAGCTCACCGAGCGGCTGGAGACGGGCGCCTGCGAGGGCTCCTGGGCCGCCGCGATCGACGCCTCCAACGAGCTGGTCGACGATCTGGCACGCCCGGTCTCGGAGGTCGGGCGGGTGTTGTCGGCGGTGGCCGACGGTGATCTCGAACAGCGGATGGAACTGCGCTCGCACACATCCGACGAGACGGTACGGCCGCTGCGCGGCGAGTTCCTGAAGGTCGCCCGTACGGTCAACAGCCTCGTCGACCAGCTGTCGGCGTTCACCGAGCAGGTGACGCGGGTCGCGGTCGAGGTGGGTACCGAGGGCAAGCTGGGCGGACAGGCCCAGGTGCGCGGGATGTCCGGGTCGTGGAAGGACCTCACGGACTCCGTGAACACCATGGCGTACCGGCTGACCGCGCAGGTGCGCGACATCGCGCTGGTGACGACGGCGGTCGCCAAGGGCGATCTGTCGCGGAAGGTCACCGTCCATGTGGCCGGCGAGATGCTCCAGCTGAAGAACACCGTCAACACGATGGTCGACCAGCTGTCGTCGTTCTCCTCCGAGGTGACCCGGGTCGCCCGTGAGGTGGGCACGGAGGGCGAGCTCGGCGGGCAGGCGACCGTGCCGGGTGTGGCCGGGGTGTGGAAGGACCTCACCGACTCCGTCAACACGATGGCCGGGAACCTCACCTCCCAGGTGCGTGGGATCGCCGAGGTGACCACGGCCGTCGCCAACGGCGACCTGTCACAGAAGGTCACGGTGAGCGCCCGCGGCGAGGTCGCGCAGCTGGCCGAGACCATCAATCAGATGACCGACACGCTGCGGCTCTTCGCGGACGAAGTGACCCGGGTGGCCAGCGAGGTCGGTGGCGAGGGCCTGCTCGGCGGCCAGGCGAAGGTGCCGGGCGCGGCGGGGACCTGGAAGGACCTCACCGACTCGGTGAACACCGTCTTCCGGAACCTGACGACCCAGGTGCGGGACATCGCGCAGGTGACCACGGCGGTGGCCAACGGTGACCTGTCGCAGAAGGTCACGGTG
The DNA here is from genome assembly GCF_053594575.1 of Streptomyces sp. NPDC001880. Taxonomy (NCBI): domain Bacteria; kingdom Bacillati; phylum Actinomycetota; class Actinomycetes; order Kitasatosporales; family Streptomycetaceae; genus Streptomyces; species Streptomyces sp. NPDC001880. The sequence goes on along the minus strand of NZ_JBSFET010000026.1, from coordinate 80,129 downwards.
GATGTGGCCGGCGAGATGCTGGAGCTGAAGAACACCGTCAACACGATGGTGGACCAGCTCCAGGCCTTCGGTTCGGAAGTGACCCGGGTGGCCCGGGAGGTCGGCGTCGAGGGCCGGCTCGGCGGTCAGGCCGAGGTGCCGGGCGCCGCGGGGACCTGGAAGGACCTCACCGACTCGGTGAATGCGGCGTTCCGCAACCTCACCGGGCAGGTGCGGGACATTGCGCAGGTGACCACGGCGGTGGCCAACGGCGACCTGACGCAGAAGGTCACCGTGGATGTCGCGGGCGAGATGCTGGAGTTGAAGAACACCGTCAACACGATGGTGGCGCAGCTCTCCAGCTTCGCCGACCAGGTGACGGGGATGGCCCGTGACGTGGGTACGGAGGGCCGGCTCGGCGGCCAGGCCCGGGTGGACGGCGTCTCCGGCACCTGGAAGGAGCTCACCGACTCCGTCAACTTCATGGCCGGGAACCTGACTTCGCAGGTGCGCCAGATCGCCCAGGTGACCACGGCGGTGGCGCGGGGTGACCTGTCGCAGAAGATCGACGTGGACGCGCGCGGCGAGATCCTGGAGCTGAAGAACACCATCAACACGATGGTCGACCAGCTCTCCGCCTTCGCCGAGCAGGTGACCAGGGTCGCCCGCGAGGTCGGGACCGACGGGCGGCTCGGCGGGCAGGCACAGGTGCCCGGTGTGGCCGGCGTGTGGCGCGATCTGACCGATTCGGTGAACGGCATGGCGGGCAACCTCACCGCTCAGGTCCGCAACATCGCGCAGGTCGCCACGGCGGTGGCGCGGGGTGACCTGTCGCAGAAGATCGACGTGGACGCGCGCGGCGAGATCCTGGAGCTGAAGAACACCATCAACACGATGGTCGACCAGCTGTCGAACTTCGCCGAGCAGGTGACCCGGGTCGCCCGCGAGGTGGGTACGGAGGGCATCCTCGGCGGCCAGGCCGAGGTGCAGGGAGTGTCCGGTACGTGGAAGGACCTCACCCAGTCCGTCAACCGCATGGCGAACAACCTGACCATGCAGGTCCGCAACATCGCCGAGGTCACCACCGCGGTCGCCAACGGCGATCTCTCCAAGAAGATCACCGTCGACGCCAGGGGCGAGATCCTCGAACTGGTCACGACCGTCAACACGATGGTCGACCAGCTGCTGAACTTCGCCGACGAGGTGACCAGGGTCGCCCGTGAGGTGGGCACCGAGGGGATTCTCGGCGGCCAGGCCCGGGTGCCGGGTGCGACGGGCATCTGGAAGGACCTCAGCGACAACGTCAACCTGATGGCCAACAACCTCACCAGTCAGGTGCGGAACATCTCCCGGGTCTCGTCGGCGGTCGCCAACGGCGATCTGCGCAAGAAGGTCACCGTCGAGGCGCGCGGCGAGGTCGCCGAGCTGGCGGACACCGTCAACACGATGGTGACGACGCTGTCCTCGTTCGCCGACGAGGTGACGCGAGTCGCCCGCGAGGTGGGCACGGAGGGCGAGCTGGGCGGCCAGGCCAGGGTGCCCGGGGTGTCCGGTACGTGGAAGGACCTCACCGAGTCGGTGAACTCGATGGCCTCCAACCTGACCGGCCAGGTACGTCAGATCGCCGCGGTCACCACGGCCATCGCCAAGGGCGACCTCACCAAGAAGATCGACATCGACGCGCGCGGTGAGATCCAGCAGCTGAAGAACACCATCAACACGATGGTCGACCAGCTGTCCTCCTTCGCCGAGCAGGTGACCCGGGTGGCCCGCGAGGTGGGCACGGAGGGGCAGCTGGGCGGCCAGGCCCGGGTCCGGGACGTCGACGGCACCTGGCGCGACCTCACCGAGTCGGTGAACGAGATGGCCGGAAACCTCACCCGTCAGGTGCGGGCCATCGCCGCCGTCGCCACCGCGGTGACCCGTGGTGATCTCAACCTGAAGATCGACGTCGACGCGGCCGGCGAGATCCAGGCCCTCCAGGACAACATCAACACCATGATCGCCAACCTGCGCGACACCACGGCGACCAACAAGGAACAGGACTGGCTCAAGGGCAACCTCGCCCGGATCTCCGGCCTGATGCAGGGGCGCCGCGACCTGGACGACGTGGCCTCGCTGATCATGAGCGAGCTGACTCCCGTCGTGTCCGCGCAGCACGGTGCGTTCTTCCTGGCCATGCCGACCGGGGACACCGGCGCGGTGGGAACGGACAATGACGCGGAGGGTTCGTACGAACTCTGCATGAGGGGCAGCTACGGATACTCGGCAGGCTCGATGCCGACGTCTTTCCGGCCGGGCGAGACGCTCATCGGCACGGCAGCCGAGGAGAAGCGGACCATTCAGGTGGACAACGTTCCGCCGGGATATCTGAAGATCTCCTCCGGTCTCGGCGAGGCGCCGCCCGCGCATGTGATCGTGCTGCCGGTGCTTTTCGAGGGGAAGGTGCTCGGCGTGATCGAACTGGCCTCCTTCCAGCCGTTCACCCACATTCAGCGGGACTTCCTCAACCAGCTCGCCGAAATGATCGCGACGAGCGTCAACACCATCAGCGTCAATACGAAGACCGAGAAGCTCCTCGAACAGTCGCAGGAGCTGGCCGAGCAATTGCGGGACCGTTCACAGGAATTGGAGAACCGGCAGAAGGCGCTTCAGGCCTCCAACGCCGAACTGGAGGAGAAGGCCGAACTGCTTGCCCAGCAGAACCGCGACATCGAGGTCAAGAACACCGAGATCGAGGAGGCCCGTCAGGTCCTGGAGGAGCGCGCCGAGCAGCTCGCGGTCTCGATGCGCTACAAGTCCGAGTTCCTGGCAAACATGTCGCACGAGTTGCGTACGCCGCTCAACTCGCTTCTCATTCTGGCCAAGCTGCTCGCGGACAATGCCGAGGGCAATCTCTCTCCGAAGCAGGTGGAGTTCGCCGAGACGATCCACGGGGCCGGTTCCGATCTGCTTCAGCTGATCAACGACATTCTCGATCTGACGAAGGTCGAGGCGGGCAAGATGGATGTCAGCCCGACCCGGATCGCCCTGGTTCAGCTGGTGGACTATGTGGAGGCCACCTTCCGCCCGCTCACCGCGGAGAAGGGGCTCGACTTCTCCGTGAGGGTCTCGCCGGAACTGCCGGCCACACTGCACACCGATGAGCAGCGGCTGTTGCAGGTGCTGCGCAATCTGCTCTCCAACGCGGTGAAGTTCACCGACAGCGGGGCGGTCGAGCTGGTCATCCGGCACGCCAACGAGGACGTTCCGAACGCCATCCGCGAGCAACTCCTGGAGGCAGGTTCACTGCGTGACGCGGACGCCGACCTGATCGCGTTCTCGGTCACCGACACCGGTATCGGTATCGCTTCCAGCAAGATGCTGGTGATCTTCGAGGCGTTCAAGCAGGCGGACGGTACGACCAGCCGCAAGTACGGCGGTACGGGGCTCGGTCTGTCCATCAGCCGGGAGATCGCCCGGCTGCTGGGCGGCGAGATCCATGCGGCCAGCGAGCCCGGCCGCGGATCGACGTTCACGCTGTATCTGCCGCTGCATCCGAGTGAGTTGCCGCCGCAGGGATACCCGCAGGTCGGCCCCGGGCCCATCGAGGCGCATGGCGCGGTGGTCGAGGAGGGACTGCTGCCCGCGGCCGGTTCGGGTGCCGACGCGGCTGCCACGGCGCCGGGTCCGGCCGGTGCGGCCGGTCTGATGCGGCGTCGTCGCAAGAGCCTGGAGAGTGCGGAGCGGCGGCCCGCGCTGCCGTCCCGGAGCACCGCGCCGGCAGCTCAACAGGAGCCGTGGACGCTCGCCGGGCAGGAGGAACCCGAGGTCCGCAGGTCGTTCCGGTTCCGTGGCGAGAAGGTGCTCATCGTCGACGACGACATCCGCAACGTCTTCGCGCTCACCAGTGTGCTGGAGCAGCACGGTCTCACGGTGCTGTACGCGGAGAACGGGCGCGTGGGCATCGAAGTCCTGGAACAGCATGACGATGTGACGGTCGTACTGATGGACATCATGATGCCGGAGATGGACGGCTATGCCACGACGGCAGCGATCCGCCGGATGCCGCAGTTCGCCGGGCTGCCGATCGTCGCGTTGACCGCGAAGGCGATGAAGGGTGACCGGGAGAAGGCGCTCGAATCCGGTGCTTCCGACTATGTCACCAAGCCTGTTGATCCTGATCATCTTCTTTCCGTAATGGAGCAGTGGATGCGCGGAGAGTGATCATTAGTCGAGGGAATTGCGATGAGTTGCTGATCGACTGTGCTCATAGGGGTGTGAGAAGGCGCTGTACGGGGAACCTTCTCGTCCCCCACCGCGTTTCGGCTGTGTGCACAGTGACATCGCGGTGACAGGGTGTGGCGACGGGCGGGGTGCGGCTACCATGACCGGCACAAGGACGGACGGCGTAAGGGAGTCGTCCCCCGGGGCGGCGCCCGGTGCAATTCCGGGGCGAGGAGGACGGGCCATGGTGCAGAAGGCCAAGATCCTCCTGGTCGATGACCGGCCGGAGAATCTGCTGGCGCTGGAGGCCATCCTCTCTGCGCTCGATCAGACACTGGTACGGGCATCGTCAGGGGAGGAAGCGCTCAAAGCGCTGCTCACGGACGACTTCGCGGTCATTCTGCTGGACGTCCAGATGCCGGGCATGGACGGTTTCGAAACCGCCGCGCACATCAAGCGGCGGGAACGGACCCGGGACATCCCGATCATCTTCCTCACCGCGATCAATCACGGTCCGCATCACACCTTCAGGGGTTATGCGGCGGGCGCGGTGGACTACATCTCGAAGCCGTTCGACCCGTGGGTCCTGCGGGCCAAGGTCTCGGTCTTCGTCGACCTGTACATGAAGAACTGCAAGCTGCGCGAGCAGGCGGCGCTGCTGCGACTCCAGCTGGAGGGCGACGAAGGCGGCGCGGACCACGACAGGGAGCCTGCCGGGCTGCTGGCCGAGCTCTCGGCGCGGCTTGCGGCCGTCGAAGAGCAGGCCGAGGCGCTCTCCAAACAACTCGACGACGAATCGGCGGACGCCGCTGCGGTGGCCACCGCAGCCCATCTGGAGCGCAAGCTGACCGGGCTGCGCCGGGCGCTGGACGCCCTGGAGCCCGGCACCGGAAGCGGAACGGTCACTCTTTCCTCGTAATCCCGGAGCCGTTCCGTAGCGACCGGGCGGCGGGGGAGGGCCGGGCCGTGTCGAGGGTGGTCCGGTGGTGCGATTTCCGGCCGGGGGCGGGCGGTTGTCCGGAGTCCTGCCCCAACTGCCCCTTGCGCGGAGCCGTTCGACGGTCCTTGTGCGGGACCTCCGGCAGTGAGGTCGCGTCAGTTTGCCGCCTCTGTAAGGCGACACGGACGGGTGAAGCGGCACGCGCTCGTGTTGCAGCCGCAGACACCGGTAACCTCGGCACCATGGCCTCACGTACGTCCGGCAAGGGTTCCCAGGGCACGGCGGGCACCGCGAAGCGCGTCGGTCGTACCGCGGGACCGGCCAAGAAAGCCGCACCCGCGAAGAAGACCGCAGCCAAGAAGACCGCGCCCGCGAAGAAGGCCCCTGCCAAGAAGGCGGTGGCGAAGAGGGCGGCCCCGCCCAGACCCGCCCCGTCACCCACCAACGGTGTCTACCGCCTGGCGCGCGCAGTCTGGCTCGGCATGGCCCATGCCGTCGGAGCGATGTTCCGCGGCATAGGGCGCGGCGCGAAGGGGCTCGACCCCGCACACCGCAAGGACGGCGTCGCGCTGCTGCTGCTCGGGCTCGCGCTGGTCGTCGCCGCGGGCACCTGGTCGAATCTGCGCGGCCCCGTCGGCGACCTGGTGGAGATGCTGGTCACCGGGGCCTTCGGCCGGCTCGATCTGCTCGTGCCGATACTGCTCGGCGCCATCGCCGTACGGCTGATCCGCTACCCGGAGAAGCCCGAGGCCAACGGCCGTATCGTCATCGGGCTCTCCGCCCTCGTCATCGGGGTGCTCGGGCAGGTCCACATCGCGTGCGGATCGCCCGGCCGGGAGGACGGCACCACGGCGATGCAGAACGCGGGCGGGCTCATCGGCTGGGCGGCCTCCAAGCCGCTGATCTACACGATGGGCGAGGTCCTCGCCGTACCGCTGCTGCTGTTGCTCACCGTCTTCGGGCTGCTGGTCGTCACCGCCACCCCGGTGAACGCCATCCCGCAACGGCTCCGGCTGCTCGGCACCAAGCTGGGCCTGCTCCATCCGGAGTACGACCCCGAGGCGTACGAGGAGAACGACGACGAGCGCTACGAGGAGCAGTGGCGCGAGCAGCTTCCCGCCCGCTCCCGCCGCTCCGGGGCGCCCGCCGACTACGACCCCGGGCAGGCCGAGGCCGACGCGCTGTCCAAGCGCCGCCGCACCCGCCGGCCGTCCGTGCAGCCCGCGATGAACCGCACCATGGACGCGGTGGATGTGGCGGCTGCCGCGGCCGCCGCCCTCGACGGGGCCGTGCTCAACGGCATGCCGCCCTCGCCGATCGTCGCCGACCTCACCCAGGGCGTCTCCGTCGAGCGCGAACGCCCGGGTCCACCGGTCCCCGGCGCCAGGGAGGGCGAACCCTCCTCCGGAGGAGGGAAGCAGCCGGCGCCCGCGGGCGGCGTACCCGATCTCACCAAGCCCGTCCCCGACTCGCAGTCCCAGCCACTGCCGGCCCGCGCCGAACAGCTCCGGCTCTCCGGCGACATCACCTACTCGCTGCCCTCGCTCGACCTGCTGGAGCGCGGTGGCCCCGGCAAGACCCGCAGCGCCGCCAACGACGCCATCGTCGCCGCGCTGACGAACGTCTTCACCGAATTCAAGGTCGACGCCGCCGTCACCGGCTTCACCCGCGGACCGACGGTCACCCGGTACGAGGTGGAGCTCGGCCCCGCGGTGAAGGTCGAGCGGATCACCGCGCTCGCCAAGAACATCGCCTACGCCGTCGCCAGCCCCGACGTCCGGATCATCTCCCCGATCCCGGGCAAGTCCGCGGTCGGCATCGAGATCCCGAACACCGACCGGGAGATGGTCAACCTCGGCGATGTGCTGCGCCTCGCGGACGCCGCGGAGGACGACCACCCGATGCTGGTCGCCCTCGGCAAGGACGTCGAGGGCGGCTATGTGATGGCCAACCTGGCGAAGATGCCGCACGTGCTGGTGGCCGGTGCGACCGGTTCCGGCAAGTCGTCGTGCATCAACTGCCTGATCACCTCGATCATGGTGCGGGCGACCCCGGACGACGTCCGGATGGTCCTGGTCGACCCCAAGCGCGTCGAGCTGACCGCGTACGAGGGCATCCCGCACCTGATCACGCCGATCATCACCAACCCGAAGCGCGCCGCCGAGGCGCTCCAGTGGGTCGTGCGCGAGATGGACCTGCGGTACGACGACCTCGCCGCGTTCGGGTACCGGCACATCGACGACTTCAACCAGGCCGTCCGCAACGGCAAGGTCAAGCCGCCGGAGGGCAGTGAGCGCGAGCTCTCGCCCTATCCGTACCTGCTGGTGATCGTCGACGAGCTCGCCGACCTGATGATGGTCGCTCCGCGCGACGTCGAGGACGCCATCGTCCGGATCACCCAGCTGGCCCGTGCCGCCGGTATTCACCTGGTGCTCGCGACCCAGCGGCCCTCGGTCGACGTCGTCACCGGTCTGATCAAGGCGAACGTGCCCTCCCGGCTCGCCTTCGCGACCTCGTCGCTGGCCGACAGCCGGGTCATCCTCGACCAGCCCGGCGCCGAGAAGCTCATCGGAAAGGGTGACGGTCTGTTCCTGCCGATGGGGGCGAACAAGCCCACCCGTATGCAGGGCGCCTTCGTCACCGAGGACGAGGTCGCGGCCGTCGTCCAGCACTGCAAGGACCAGATGGCGCCGGTCTTCCGCGAGGACGTGGTGGTCAACACCGCCAAGAAGAAGGAGATCGACGAGGACATCGGCGACGACCTCGACCTGCTCTGCCAGGCCGCCGAGCTGGTCGTCTCCACCCAGTTCGGGTCCACCTCGATGCTTCAGCGCAAGCTCCGGGTCGGCTTCGCGAAGGCCGGCCGGCTGATGGACCTGATGGAGTCCAGGAACATCGTCGGGCCCAGCGAGGGATCCAAGGCCCGCGACGTCATGGTGAAACCCGACGAGCTGGACGGGGTGTTGGCACTGATCCGCGGGGAATCCGCTCCGTAGGAGAAGTAGGTGAAGTACGGGCAACCGTTTCGCCGGGTCGTACGTCAACTTGGAGGGAGGGGCGGCAGAATTGTCCTTCCCGGGACGGTCCGACGAATCGGACGGTGTTCGAGTCCGATGGAGGACAAAGTCCTTCCTCCCGGTTGCCCCACCCTTTCGTACCCCCCCTAGACTGAACACCCAGCAGGTGGCTCACGCTCGAAAGGCGCCCCCGTGTCCATCGGCAACTCCCCCGAAGACGACCGGCCTTCGATCGGTCGAGTGCTCCAGCAGGCTCGCATCGGCGCAGGTCTCACGGTCGAAGAGATCAGTTCGTCCACTCGGGTGCGCATCCCCATCGTGCACGCGATCGAAGAGGACGACTTCTCCCGCTGCGGCGGCGACGTGTACGCGCGCGGCCATATCCGTACGCTGGCGCGCGCCGTCGGGCTCGATCCGGAACCGCTGGTCTCGCAGTACGACGCGGAACACGGCGGCCGTCCCGCACCCACGCCCGCGGCGCCGCTGTTCGAGGCCGAACGGATCCGCTCCGAACCCCGCCGTCCCAACTGGACGGCGGCCATGGTCGCGGCGATCGTCGTCGTTGTCGGTTTCGTCGGCTTCACATTCTTCACGGGCGGTGACGACACCCCCGCGGCCACCCAGCTCGCGGAGGGTTCGGCGCCCAACACGAAGACCCCCAAGCCGAAGACCGGCAAGACCGTCGACCCCAAGCCGGCCCCCTCCGACAGCGCCATCGCCGCGGCCCCCAGGGACAAGGTGACGGTGCGGCTCAACGCCAGCCAGGGCAAGAGCTGGATCTCCGCCAAGGACCACAACGGGCGGCTGCTCTTCGACGGTCTGCTGCTCCAGGGCCAGACCAAGACCTTCCAGGACCAGGAGCGGGTCGACCTCGTCCTCGGTGACGCCGGATCGATCGAGCTCTTCGTGAACGGAAAGAAGGTCGAGGAGAAGTTCCAGCCCGGCCAGGTCGAGCGGCTCTCGTACACGAAGGGCGACCCGGCGGTCGGCTGACCCGTAACACGCGCCGTCTTTTCCGGCGGCATCGACGGCACGGCGAGCGCCCGGCAATCCTGCCGGGCGCTCGCCGCATTTGCTACTCGGAGCAACGGTGGAACCCTGCGCGGCAGGGCGAGTGCCGGGACAAAGTAGTCTTGAGCCCATGCCCGAACGCCGTACCGTCGCCCTTGTCACTCTTGGCTGCGCCCGTAACGAGGTGGACTCGGAGGAGCTCGCAGGCCGCTTGGCAGCGGACGGCTGGGAGCTCGTCCAGGACGCCTCCGACGCGGACGTGGCCGTCGTCAACACCTGTGGATTCGTCGAGGCCGCCAAGAAGGACTCCGTCGACGCCCTGCTCGAAGCCAATGATCTGAAGGACCACGGCAGGACCCAGGCCGTGGTCGCCGTCGGCTGCATGGCCGAGCGCTACGGCAAGGACCTCGCCGAGGCCCTGCCCGAGGCGGACGGCGTCCTCGGCTTCGACGACTACGCCGATATCTCCGACCGCCTCCAGACCATCCTCAGCGGCGGCATCCACGCCTCGCACACCCCGCGTGACCGCCGCAAGCTGCTTCCGATCAGCCCGGCGGAGCGGCAGGACGCGGCCGTGGCCCTGCCGGGGCACGCCCAGGAGGCCGAACCCGCCCCCGCGCCTGTGGACCTCCCCGAAGGTGTCGCGCCGGTCTCCGGGCCGCGGGCGCCCCTGCGCCGCCGGCTGGGCACCAGCCCCGTCGCCTCGGTGAAGCTCGCCTCCGGCTGCGACCGCCGCTGCTCCTTCTGCGCCATCCCGTCCTTCCGCGGATCCTTCATCTCGAGGCGCCCCTCGGACGTGCTCCAGGAGACCCGCTGGCTGGCCGAGCAGGGCGTCAAGGAGGTCATGCTGGTCTCCGAGAACAACACCTCGTACGGCAAGGACCTCGGCGACATCCGGCTGCTGGAGACACTGCTGCCGGAGCTCGCCGGCATCGAGGGCATCGAGCGGATCCGGGTCAGCTACCTCCAGCCGGCCGAGATGCGCCCCGGCCTGATCGACGTGCTGACCTCGACGCCGAAGGTCGCGCCCTACTTCGACCTGTCCTTCCAGCACTCGGCCCCAGGTGTGCTGCGGGCGATGCGCCGCTTCGGTGACACCGACCGGTTCCTGGAGCTGCTGGACACCATTCGAAGCAAGGCGCCGCAGGCCGGTGCCCGCTCCAACTTCATCGTGGGCTTCCCCGGCGAGACCGAGGCCGACCTGGCGGAGCTGGAACGCTTCCTCACCGGTGCCCGGCTCGACGCCATCGGCGTCTTCGGCTACTCGGACGAAGAAGGCACCGAGGCAGTCGGCTACGAGAACAAGCTGGACGCCGACGTCATCGCCGAGCGGCTCGCGCACATCTCGCAGCTGGCCGAGGAGCTGACCTCGCAGCGTGCCGAGGAGCGCGTGGGCGAGTCTCTCCAGGTGCTCGTCGAGTCCGTGGACGACGAGGACGGCGCGGTGGGACGTGCGGCGCACCAGGCTCCCGAAACGGACGGCCAGGTGCTCTTCACCACACGCGAGGGCCTCGTGCCCGGCCTTATGGTCGAGGCAAAGGTTGTGGGCACCGAAGGAGTGGACCTGGTGGCCGAGTGCTCCGGACTCATGGAGGCAGCCAGATGACGGGAGTCCCGGCATCCGCGGCAGGTGGCTCCGGCGCGAAGCCGGTCCGCGGCGGCAAGCTGGGCACTGCGGCCGTCAACCAGGCCAGCCTGTGGAACATCGCCAATCTGCTCACCATGCTGCGGCTGGTCCTGGTGCCCGGCTTCGTACTGCTGCTGCTGCACAACGGCGGGTACGACCCGGTCTGGCGGTCGTTCGCCTGGGCGGCCTTCGCCATCGCCATGATCACCGACCTGTTCGACGGTCATCTGGCCCGCACCTACAACCTGGTCACCGACTTCGGGAAGATCGCCGACCCGATCGCGGACAAGGCGATCATGGGTGCGGCGCTGATCTGTCTTTCGTATCTCGGTGACCTGCCCTGGTGGGTCACGGGCGTGATCCTCTTCCGCGAGCTCGGCATCACGCTGATGCGCTTCTGGGTGATACGGCATGGGGTGATTCCGGCCAGCCGTGGCGGGAAGATGAAGACCCTGGCGCAGGGGACGGCCGTCGGGATGTACGTCCTCGCGCTGACCGGTCCGCTGGCCACTCTGCGCTTCTGGGTGATGGCGGTGGCCGTCGTGCTGACGGTCGTCACCGGGCTCGACTATGTACGCCAGGCCGTCGTGCTGCGCCGCAAGGGGCTCGCGGCCGAGCGTGCCGTCGCGGAAGCCGCGCGGGCCGCGGCTCCGGCCGCGGGAAGCCGCGACACGGCGGAGGCCGAGCGGTGACCGCCGCGGCCGGGGTGCTGGAGCTGCTCGTGGAGCGGGGGGAGACTCTTGCCGTGGCCGAGTCGCTGACCGGCGGTCTGGTCGCGGCGGAGCTGACTTCCGTGCCGGGTGCCTCGAAGTCCTTCCTGGGCTCCGTGACGGCGTACGCGACGCCTCTGAAGCGGGACGTCCTGGGGGTGGACGGCGTGCTGCTGGCGGAGCGCGGTGCGGTCGACCCGGAGGTGGCGCGGCAGATGGCAGCCGGTGTGCGCCGCGCTCTCGGTGCGGACTGGGGCATGGCCACCACCGGGGTCGCGGGCCCCGAACCGCAGGACGGCAAGGCCGTGGGCACGGTCTTCGTCGCGGTGGCCGGGCCGGACGGGGTGGAGAATATGGCCGAGCTGAGATTGAACGGTGCACGGACGGACATCCGTAGAGAGAGCGTACGGAGCGTGCTCGAGCTGCTCTCCGCCGAACTCGGCAAGAATGCAAGGGCACAGGATACGGAACGGAACGGGGGGAATTGATGTTTGCAGCCCTGAGTGAACACGACATCGCTCCCCGCACGGCCGCGGCGCAAGGCGGTACGGTGGGGCGTGAAGGATGCGGCTACGCGGTCCGAGGAGGGAGCCACCGATGATTCTGCTCCGTCGCCTGCTTGGTGACGTGCTGCGTCGGCAGCGCCAGCGCCAAGGCCGTACTCTGCGCGAAGTCTCCTCGTCCGCCCGAGTCTCGCTCGGCTATCTCTCCGAGGTGGAGCGGGGGCAGAAGGAGGCATCCTCCGAACTGCTCTCCGCCATTTGCGACGCGCTTGACGTACGGATGTCCGAGCTCATGCGTGAAGTGAGCGATGAACTGTCGCTGGCCGAACTGGCCGAGTCGGCAGCAGCCAGTGACCCGGTGCCTGTGCCGGTGCGGCCAATGCTCAATTCCGTCTCCGTGACGTCGGTGGCGGGTGTGCCGACGGGACGGGTGACCATCAAGGCGCCCGCGGAAGCGGTGGATGTCGTCGCCGCCTGACCCGCGTGGTCCGGGTGTGAAGCACGGAGCCCCGGTCGTCCCCTTGAGGAGGCGGCCGGGGCTTTCGCGTGCTCCCGGGAGAGGTGGGTTCGGGTGGGGCATTGAAGTGCCCTCGAATGACCGTTTTGTTTCGTTTGTGTCATCGTGGGTGGTGCTGAGCGGGGGAGACATTCACCTGCTCGCCCCTACCCGAAGGAGTCGCAGTGGTTGACGAAGGTGCCAAGGACAGGATCAAGGGCAAGGCCAAGGAAGCCATGGGCAAGATGGCCGGCGACCGGCGCAAGGAGGCCGAAGGCAAGACGGACCAGGTCAAGGGCCGGGCCAAGGGTGCCATGAGCGATGCCGAGGAGCGCGCGAAGGGCATGAAGGACTCGCTGCGCCGCGACGAGCACTGAAGCTTCCGACCGGGCCCCCACGCGAAGCGTGGGGGCCCGGTCGTGCCGTGGCTCCGCTCGTTCTGGATGCGGCCCGGGTGTCGCCGGGTGAGACTGCCAGGAGCGCGTAACGGTCATTGGCTGTGCACAGCGCGCCGGTGGTGCGCCGATGCGCCCTCCCGCCGGGCGAGCGCGCCGCACTAGGGTCCTTCGTTTGGATCAGGCCGGAGGAGGCAGCCATGGTACGGCGATGGGTGCCGGCGCTCGTTCTCGGCGGGGTGTGGTGGTGGGCCGTGCTGCGGCTCACGCTGGAACCGGCCCGTGCGGGGCTTGTCGAGGGTGCGGTGGCGGCTGGCGGATGGGGACTGAGCCTGCTGCCCGTGCATGTGGCCGCGACCGCCGGGCCGGCGGTCGCGGGGCGCTGGTTCGGTGTCGGGATGCGGTGGGCCCAGCGGGGTGGACGGGCTACCAGGGCATGGCTGCGCCGCCATTGGGGCGGAGGATCTGGCCGGTCATGAAGGCCGACGCGTCGGAAGCGAGATGCAGCACGGTGTGGGCCACGTCCTCGGGTTCGCCCACCCGTCCGAGCGGGGAGATCCGCGCCATCGTCGCCTCCACCCGGTGCCGTCGGTCCGCGTCGTGCCGGGCGGTCATCGGGGTACGGATCCACCCCGGGGCGACGGCGTTGACGCGGATCGCATGCGGCCCCAGTTCGGTCGCCAGCGTCTTCGTCAACTGGACGACCGCTGCCTTGGCCGCGCTGTAGCAGAGCAGCCCCGGGCCCGCGGAGTCGACCGCCCCCGAGGCCATGGTGATCAGTGAGCCGGGGGCGCCGCGCGCGATCATGCTGCGGGCCACCTCCTGGCAGGCGTACAGCACGCCCTTGAAATTGACCGCGAGGACGCGGTCCAGATCCTCGTCCGAGGTCTCCAGGACGGTGCTCATGTGCATGATCCCGGCAACGGCGGCCAGGATGTCGAGGTCGCCCGTAGCGGCCACCGCGGCTTTGACCCGGTCGCGGTCCGTGACATCGAGGACGTGGACGCGGGCCGCGCCGCCGGCTCCGGTGATCAGCTCCCGGGTCTCCAGCAGGCCCTTCTCGTGCAGGTCCGCACAGTGCACGGTGGCGCCCGCGGCGGCGAGCAGGACGGCGCAGGCTCGGCCTATGCCGCCCGCGGCGCCGGTGACGAACGCGGAGCGGCCCGTGAGGTCGTACGCGGTGAGGGGCATGACCGGACGGTACGACTGAATCTGACGGATCGTCAACTGGTGCTGCGGCAGGCAACGCTTGTCCGTCAAGGAGCGGCGTCCGGTGCATGCTCTCGGCGTGTCGGCCGGAAGCCCTCGTACTGGACCGTACTCGGGCTTTCGTCCGGTGCGGCGAGAGTGCGTGCCGGGCAGCCGGTAGCCGACGGCGGTGTGCTCCGCATTGCCGAGGACGGCGCGGATCTGGTGGGCGGGGCCGCCGCGCCAGCGCTCGCCCGTTGCGTAGATACGCCAGGCGCCGTCCATCCGGAGATGGCTGTGGAGGGTGAGACCGCCCTCGACGCGGGTGAGGAGATGCTTGCCGCGCGAGACGACGTCCAGAACCGTCCGGCCGGTCAGGTCGGCGGTGGCGAACCGGGGCACGCGCAGGTCGGAGCGGGTGAGGACCCGGCCGGCGAGTGCGGTGCGCAGACGTCCGGCCGTCCGGTGGACGGTGTCTCCTTCGGGCATGTCTCCATGATGCGGGCGGGGCGGCGTGCGCGCGGTGGTGTGGTACGAGGAGTGGGCGCGCCGGTGGGTCAGGCGCGCAGGCGGAGCCCTCTCGGGGTGGCGAGGAAGCCGACCGCCTCCAGCGTGCGGCCGAGCGGGGAGGTCAGGGACGGGGCGCCGTTGGTGCGCTCGACCGTGACCGTGCCGAGCGTCCCCGCGCGGGCGGCCGCCGCCAGCGCCCCCGCTGCCGCGAGGAGCGCCGGGTCGTCCGGGTCCGTGGGCCAGGCCAGCAGCGTCTTGCCGCCGCGCTCCATGTACATCGCCAGCTCGCCGTCGACCAGCACCACCAGGGCGCCCGCCTTGCGGCCGGGCTTGTGCCCGGCGCCGTCCGGCGGCTCGGGCCAGGGCAGGGCGGCACCGTAGGCATTGGCCGGGTCGGCCGCGGCGAGGACCAGGGCACGGGGCGCGCCACCCGGCTCCGCGCGGTCGCGGGCGATGGAGATGGCGCGCAGCCGGTCCACCGCGCCGTCCATCGCGAACTGTGCCGCCCCCAGCCCTTCGACGACATAGCCACGCCGGGCCTGCCCGTTGTCCTCGAAGGCGGACAGGACGCGGTACGTCGCGGAGAAGCCGCCCTCGACCCCCTCGGCCTGGACCGCGCCGCGGGTCACCACCCCGTGGCGGTCGAGGAGGGTACGGGCCAGGGCGTGAGCACGGTGTGTGGGGTCGGGTTCGGTGGCGGGCAGCAGGGACCAGCGGCCCGAGACGGTGGGCGGGCCGGTGCGGGACGCGGGCCGGGCGGCGGCGGTGAGCGAGCCGTAACGCCCGCGCGGGACACTGCGTCTGGCGCGGTGGGCGGTCGACCCCGCCGTGCGGCCGGAGCCGAGGAGCGAACGCAGCGGGGCGAGGGTGTCGTTGGTGAGCCGGCCCGACCAGGCCAGCTCCCAGATGGCATCGGCGAGTTGCGGATCGGTGCAGTCCGGATGGGTGGTGGCCCGGACCTGATCGGCGATCTGCCGGAAGAACAGGCCGTATCCGCCGCTCAGGGCGGTCAGGACGGATTCGTGCAACGCACTGAGTTCCAGTGGGTGCGGGGGCGGGAGGAGCAGGGGCGCGCTGTCGGCGAGGTAGAGGGACAGCCAGCCGTCCTTGCCCGGGAGGGCGCCCGCACCGGCCCAGACGACCTCGCCGGTGGTGGTCAGCTCGTCGAGCAGCGCGGGGGTGTAGTCCGTGACCCGGCCCGGCAGGATCAGCTTCTCCAGGGCCGACGCAGGGACGGGCGCGCCCTGCAACTGCTCGATGGCGCGGGCCAGTCCGTCGATTCCGCGCAGGCTGTTGCTGCCCAGGTGCTGCCACTGCGGAAGGAAGCCGGCGAGTGCGGCGGGCGGGACCGGCTCCAGCTCGTGGCGGAGCGCGGCGAGTGAACGGCGGCGCAAGCGGCGCAACACGGTGGCGTCGCACCACTCCTGGCCGATACCGGCGGGATGGAACTCGCCCTGGACGATCCGGCCGGACGCGGCGAGCCGTTGCAGCGCCCCGTCCGTGACGGCGGTGCCGAGGCCGAAGCGGGCGGCGGCCCCGGTGGAGGTGAACGGGCCGTGTGTACGGGCGTATCGGCCGAGGAGGTCGCCGAGGGGGTCCTTCACCGGTTCGGTGAACGCCTCGGGGACGCCGACCGGGAGGGCGGTGCCCAGCGCGTCCCGCAGGCGGCCCGCGTCCTCGATCGCGGCCCAGTGGCCGGCCCCGCCGATCCGGACGCGGATGGCCCGGCGGGCCGCGGACAGCTCGGGAGCCCATGCCGGGTCGGCGCCGCGCTCCGCCAACTCCACGTCGGTGAGCGGGCCGACGACCCGGAGCAGGTCGGCGACGCCCTCGATGTCCTTGATCCGGCGGTCCTCGGTCAGCCACTGGAGCTCCTGCTCCAGTTCGGTCAGGACCTCCGCGTCGAGCAGCTCGCGCAGCTCCGCCTGGCCGAGGAGCTCCGCCAGCAGGTGGGAGTCGAGGGAGAGGGCGGCGGCCCGCCGTTCGGCCAGGGGCGAGTCGCCCTCGTACAGGAACTGGGCGACGTAGCCGAACAGGAGCGAGCGCGCGAAGGGCGAGGGCTCCGGGGTGGTCACCTCGACCAGCCGGACGCGGCGTGCTTCGAGGTCGCCCATGAGTTCCGTGAGCCCGGGGACGTCGAAGACGTCCTGGAGGCATTCGCGGACCGCCTCCAGGACGATCGGGAAGGAGCCGAACTCCGAAGCGACCTGGAGCAGTTGCGCGGCGCGCTGGCGCTGCTGCCACAGCGGGGTGCGTTTGCCGGGGCTGCGGCGCGGCAACAACAGGGCGCGGGCGGCGCACTCGCGGAACCGGGAGGCGAAAAGCGCCGAACCGCCGACCTGGTCGGTGACGATCTGACCGATCTCGCCCTGGTCGAACGTCACGTCCGCCGCGCCGACGGGCGGTTGTTCGCTGTCGTACGAGAGGCCCGGCAGCGGCGCCGTATCACGGTCCGGTCCCTGGGAGAGGTCCTGCGCGGGATCGAAGTCCAGGAGATCCAGGCCGATCAGATCGGCGTCGGGAAGCCGTAGCACGATGCCGTCGTCGGCATGCATCACCTGGGCGTCCATGCCGTAGCGCTCGGCGAGGCGGGCGCTCAGCGCCAGTGCCCACGGTGCGTGCACCTGCGCGCCGAACGGGGAGTGGACCACGACCCGCCAGTCACCCAGCTCGTCACGGAAACGCTCGACGAGGATGGTCCGGTCGTCCGGCACGTGGCCGCAGGCGCGGCGCTGTTCGTCGATGTACGACAGGGTGTTGTCGGCGGCCCAGCTGTCGAGACCGGCGGCGAGCAGCCGCGCGCGGGCGTCCTCCTGCGGCAGTCCGCCGATCTCGCGGAGGAACGCCCCGAGCGCGCGCCCCAGCTCCAGCGGGCGGCCCAGCTGGTCGCCCTTCCAGAACGGCAGCCGACCGGGAACGCCGGGGGCGGGCGAGACCAGGACCCGGTCGCGGGTGATGTCCTCGATCCGCCAGGACGTGGTGCCGAGCGTGAAGACATCGCCGACCCGGGACTCGTACACCATCTCCTCGTCGAGCTCACCGACCCGGCCGCCGCCCTTCTTGGGGTCGGCGCCTGCGAGGAAGACCCCGAAGAGCCCCCGGTCGGGGATCGTTCCTCCAGAGGTGACGGCGAGCCGCTGCGCGCCCGGGCGGCCGGTGACCGTGCCGGCCACCCGGTCCCACACCACGCGCGGGCGCAGCTCGGCGAAGGCGTCGGAGGGGTAGCGGCCGGCGAGCATGTCCAGCACGGCGGTGAACGCGGACTCGGGCAGTGAGGCGAAGGGCGCGGCGCGGCGGACCACCGCCAGCAGGTCGTCCACCTGCCAGCTGTCCAGGGCGACCATGGCGACCAGCTGCTGGGCCAGCACGTCCAGCGGGTTGGACGGGACCCGGAGCGCTTCGATGGAGCCCTCGCGCATCCGCTCGGTGACCACGGCCGCCTGGACCAGATCGCCCCGGTACTTCGGGAAGACCACTCCGGTGGAGACCGCGCCGACCTGGTGTCCGGCCCGGCCGACCCGTTGCAGGCCGGAGGCGACCGAGGGCGGCGACTCCACCTGGATCACGAGGTCGACCGCCCCCATGTCGATGCCCAGCTCCAGGCTGGAGGTGGCGACGACGGCGGGCAGCCGGCCCGCCTTGAGGTCCTCCTCGACCTGGGCGCGCTGTTCCTTGGAGACCGAACCGTGGTGGGCGCGGGCGATCAGGGCGGGGGCGCCCTTCGCCGCACCGGACTCGGCCATGATCTCGGCGGGGGAGTGGGACTCGGCGATCGTCTCGCCGGTGAGCCGCTCGTACGCGATCTCGTTGAGGCGGTTGCACAGCCGCTCGGCGAGGCGGCGGGAATTGGCGAAGACGATGGTGGAGCGGTGCTGCTGGACGAGATCGGCGATCCGCTCCTCGACATGGGGCCAGATCGACGGCTTGTCCGCCTGGCCCGCCTGGTCGGGGTCGGTGGCGGGGGAGCCGCCGAGCTCACCCAGATCCTCGACCGGCACGACGACCGACAGCTCGAACCGCTTGGTGGACGGTGGCTGGACGATCTCCACCTTGCGCCGGGGCGAGAGGAAGCGCGCCACCTCGTCGACCGGACGGACCGTCGCCGACAGACCGATCCGCCGGGCGGGACGCGGCAGCAGCTCGTCGAGACGCTCCAGCGTCACGGCGAGATGGGCGCCCCGCTTCGTGCCGGCCACGGCGTGCACCTCGTCGAGGATCACCGTCTCGACGCCGGACAGTGCCTCCCGGGCGGACGAGGTCAGCATCAGGAACAGCGATTCGGGTGTGGTGATCAGGATGTCCGGCGGCCGGGTCGCCATCGAGCGGCGCTCGGCGGGCGGGGTGTCGCCGGAGCGGATTCCCACCCGGACCTCGGGCTCCGGCAGCCCCAGCCGCACCGACTCCTGGCGGATGCCGGTCAGCGGGGAGCGGAGGTTGCGCTCGACATCGACCGCGAGCGCCTTCAGGGGTGACACGTACAGCACCCGGCAGCGCTTCTTCGGCTCGGCGGGCGGCGGGACGGATGCCAGGGTGTCCAGCGCGGCGAGAAACGCGGCGAGGGTCTTGCCGGAGCCGGTCGGCGCGACGACCAGCACGTCCGAACCCTCGCCGATCGCGTGCCAGGCGCCCTCCTGCGCGGCGGTGGGCGCGCTGAAGGCACCCGCGAACCAGCCTCGGGTGGCGGGTGAGAACGAATCGAGCGCAGAGCCGGCCATGTCCCCCATCGTGCACCCCGGCACTGACAACGGTCCTGACCGCCCTCGGCGGCCCCGCCCCGGAGCTGCGAGAATTCGTTCATGGCGGCGGAAGCGGAGTCGGGACCGGGGGAGTGGGCGAGGTACTGGCAGTACGCGGAACTGCCCGACCTCGATCTGCTGCGTGCCCGGTACGTGCGCCACACCTTCCCGCGCCACAGCCACGAGGGCTATGTCTTCGGCACCATCAGCCGAGGGGTGGAGGACGTCGGGCTGCCGGGCGGCACCGTCCACGCCGACCCCGGCACCGTGGTCATGATCAACCCGGAGGTTCCGCACACCGCCCGCGCGGGTGTGCCCGAGGGCTGGGTGTACGCCACGCTGTACCCGTCCTCGCAGTTCATCAACGACATCGCGGCCGACACGACGAGCCTGCGCGGCACGGTCGGATTCAGCGAGACCAGCATCGTGGACCTGTATGCGGCCCGGCTGATCGGCGAGGTCCACCGGGCTGCCGAGGAGGGCAACGCACTCGCCGCCGACACGCTGCTGCGGGTCTTGGTCGCCCGGCTGCTGAGCCGGTGCGGCAGCGCGCTGCCCGCCCGTACACCCCGCTCGGCCGGCGCGCGCGACGCGGCGCGGGCGCGTGCGGTGCTGGAGGGCAGGATGGCGGCGCCGCCCACCCTGGAGGCGCTGGCGGCGGAGCTCGGCACCAGCCCGTTCGCGCTGCTGAGGGCGTTCAAGAAGCAGTACGGGATGCCGCCGCACGCCTGGCTCACCGATGCCCGGGTGCGGGCGGCGCGCCGGATGCTGGACGCGGGGACCGCGCCCGCACAGGCGGCCGCCGAGGTCGGTTTCACCGACCAGCCGCACCTCAACCGTCACTTCACCCGGATCGTCGGAGTACCACCCGGCGCGTACCAGCGCGAACGTGCAAGAACGTACAAGACCGGTCCCAAGCTGCGCACGTAGCGTTCCGGTCGTGGCAGAACAGACAACACTCCCAGAGGGCGTCGGCGAATCGGCCGACGCACCCCACGGCACCGCAACCGGCCCCGGAGCGCGGTCGGCCGTGACGGTGACGAGGTCGGACGCGGCCGTGACGAAGCCGGACGTGGCCGTCGTACGCGATGCGCTCGGTGTCGGCATAGCCGTCGGCCTCTCCGGCTTCGCCTTCGGCGTGACCTCGGCCGGTTCCGGACTGAGCCTGCTGCAGACCTGCGCGCTCAGCCTCGCCGTCTTCACCGGCGCCTCGCAGTTCGCCCTCGTCGGGGCCCTCGCCGCGGGCGGCAACCCGTACACCGCGGCTGCCGGGGCCTTCTTCCTCGGCGTACGCAACTCGTTCTACGGCCTGCGCCTCTCGCAGCTGCTCGCCCTGCCGCGGGCGCTCCGTCCCTTCGCTGCCCAGTGGGTCATCGACGAGACGACCGCCGTGACCCTGCCGCAGCCGACCCGGCGGGCGGCACGCATCGGTTTCGCCGTCACCGGGCTGACCCTCTACGTGCTGTGGAACCTGACCACACTGCTCGGTGCCCTCGGCGCCGAGGCGCTCGGCGACACCGACACCTGGGGGCTGGACGCGGCATCACCCGCGGTCTTCCTCGCCCTGCTCGCCCCGATGCTGAAGAGCACCACCGAACGTGTCACCGCCGCGATCGCCGTACTGCTCGCGCTCGGCCTGCTGCCCGTGCTGCCCGCGGGCGTCCCCGTCCTGCTCTCCGCACTTGCCGCACCCGCCGTCCTCTTCCTGAGCGGACGCCGCAAGGGCACGGACCGGTCAGCGGCCACCACGGAGAAGAACCGATGAACGTCTGGATCGCCATCGCGCTGACCGCAGTCGGCTGCTACCTCGCCAAGCTGCTCGGGCTGCTGGTGCCCGCCGGGGTGCTGGAACGCCCGCTCGCCCAGCGCCTCGCCGCGCTCCTGCCCGTCGCCCTCCTGGCCGCCCTCACCGCACAGCAGACCTTCGGAGACGGGCAGCACCTGGCGCTGGACGCCAGGAGCGCGGGGCTTGCCGCGGCGGCGCTCGCGCTGGCCCTGCGCGCCCCCTTCCTCGTGGTCGTGGGCTCCGCCGTGGCCGTCACCGCAGGAGTACGTGCTCTTGGCTAGTGCCGCGGCAGGCAACGTTCGCCCCGTCGCGACGCCCGGCACGCGCTCTCGCCGCACCACCCGATAGCCCGAGTACATCCCAGTACGAGGACTTCCGGCAGACACGCCGAGAGCACCCACCGCGCGCCGCCCCTTGACGGGTAGACGTTGCCTGCCGCAGCACTCGCCCCGTCCCGCCGCCGGGCCCGACGGAGCGCCCGCAGCCTGCTGACCGGTGCCCGTACCGGCCACTGGGGCTCAGTCGAGGCCGCGCCCGTGGGCGCGCAGTGTCACAAGCGCCTTGAGCGTCACGATGGGCCGTCCCTCCAGCGCCGTCCCCGGTGCCCACTGGCGCCAGTTGACCGGCCAGCCGCCGTCCGCCTGCTGCTCGGCCGCGAGATGGTCGAGCGAGCGGGACAGTTCCTCGTCGGTGAACCAGTGACGGGCGAGCGACTCGGGCGTACGGGCGTAGTCGTACGGAAAATGCTGCTCGCCCGGCGCGTATCCGGCCGCGACGGGGTACTCGGCGCGCCGCTCCGGATCCAGTACCGCGAGCCGCTGGTCCCGCACCAGCCGCCCGAGCCTGTCGGCCGCCGCCTCCGCCCGCGCCCGGTCCGGGGCGCCGTCCAGAAAGGCGATCGCCGCCTCGATCTCGTAGGGATGCGAGTGCTCCAGGGCGTCCACCGCCGCCCAGCAGAAGTCGGTGGCCCGAAAGAGCCAGGCGTGCCACACCGCGTTGCGGTGCAGGAGCCCGACGACGGGGCCGGTGGTCAGCAGTTCCGCAGGAGGATCGTCGACGATCGGGATGAACGGCGCGGCGGGATAGCCGCGCTGCGTCGGCAGGAGGGCGGGCAGCGCGCCCTGCTTGGTCGACACCTCGGTGAGGAAGCGGCAGATCCGCTCCACCCGCAGCCCGTCGCAGCGCCCGATGGAGTCCAGCACACTGAGCGCGTGCGCGGTGTGCAGCGGCTGACTGACGGGGCCGCGCAGATCGGGTTCGAGCGCGTGCCCGTAGCCGCCGTCCTCGTTCAGATAGGCGGCGAGTGCGGTTTCCACGGCGTCCGCACTTCCTTCCAGGAAGTGATGAGCGAACCGCCGCTGTTCCAGGACACGGGCCGTGAGCCAGATGAACTGCTCGGCACGATTGAGGGGACTTGTTCCGGTTCCAGCCATGGACCGACCGTAGGGCGGTAAGCGCTCTCGGCAAGACGTAGTGGCCCGGCTGCACTCTCAGGAGCGCGATACTGAGGTCATGCGGTTGACGATTTTCTGGGAACGCATGGCGGACCACTTCGGCGCGGGGTACGCCGACTCCTTCGCGCGCGATCATGTGATGGCCGAGCTCGGCGGGCAGACCGTGCACCAGGCGCTGGCCGCGGGCTGGGAGACCAAGGACGTGTGGCGCGGAGTCTGCACGGCGGTCGGGATCCCTGCGGACAAGCGCTGATGCCGGCCCGCCGACCGGCCGGGCCCGCACCGATTCCCGGCCTGTCGGCTGCCGGACCTGTGCTGTCGTCCGGGGTGGGCGGTTGGCTTTCACCGCCGTAGGCGAGACTGGAACCGTGGCACCGACAGACGAGACAGCACAGACCCAGCCGCCTTCCGCACCGCCCGTCCCGCCGGCCGCGCCACCCGCCGCGTCCGCCGGCACCGGGTCGGCGCGCATGCCCGCGTGGCTGCCGCGTGCCATGGTGCTCGCCTTGGCGCTCTACGCCTGCTACCGGCTCGGCAGCTGGGCGTTCGACCGGCTCGTCGTGTTGCTGATCAATGTTCTGATCGCGTTCTTCCTGTCGCTCGCCATCGAGCCGGCGGTCGGCCGGATGTCGGCACGCGGCATGCGCCGCGGTCTTGCCACCTTTCTGGTCTTCCTCGCGGTGCTGATTGCCGGGGTGGGC
Organism: Streptomyces sp. NPDC001880; assembly: GCF_053594575.1. Lineage (NCBI taxonomy): Bacteria > Bacillati > Actinomycetota > Actinomycetes > Kitasatosporales > Streptomycetaceae > Streptomyces > Streptomyces sp. NPDC001880. Next base: position 56,870 of record NZ_JBSFET010000026.1, on the reverse strand, counting down.
TTCGTCGTACTGCTGGGCTCGATGCTCGCGGGCCAGATCGTCGACATGGTCGAGGAGTTCCCGAATTATCTGGACTCACTGATCAACTGGGTCAACCAGACTTTCCACACCGAGCTCTCCAGGGTCGAGGTCCAGGACAGCCTGCTCCACTCCGACTGGCTGCAGAAGTACGTCCAGAACAGCGCGACCGGAGTGCTCGATGTCTCCACCACCGTGCTCGGCGGGCTGTTCCGGCTGCTGACGATCTTCCTGTTCTCCTTCTACTTCGCGGCCGACGGCCCCAGGCTGCGGCGCGCCCTGTGCTCCGTGCTGCCGCCCGCCAAGCAGGCAGAGGTCCTGCGGGCCTGGGAGATCGCGGTCGACAAGACCGGCGGCTACCTCTACTCGCGGGGTCTGATGGCCCTGATCTCCGGGGTCGCGCACTACATCCTGCTGGTGATCCTCGGCGTTCCGTACGCGCCCGCGCTGGCCGTCTGGGTCGGACTGGTCTCCCAGTTCATTCCCACGATCGGCACGTACCTGGCAGGCGCCCTGCCGATGCTGATCGCGTTCACCATCGACCCCTGGTACGCGGTGTGGGTGCTCGGCTTCGTCGTGGTCTACCAGCAGTTCGAGAACTACGCCCTGCAGCCCAAGCTCACCTCCCGGACCGTCGACATCCATCCGGCGGTCGCCTTCGGATCGGTCATCGCGGGCACGGCCCTGATGGGCGCCGTGGGCGCGCTGATCGCGATCCCGGCCGTCGCCACGCTCCAGGCGTTCCTCGGCGCGTACGTGAAGCGGTACGACGTGACGGACGACCCGCGGATGCACGGTCGGAGCCGTCGGCGCGGCGAGCCGGTGCTCACACGGCTGCGCAGTTTCTGGCGGGCTTCCGGCGCCGACGGGGGCGCGGGCGGAGTGGGAGGCGTCGGGGAGCGTGAAGAGCCGGGGCGTGCCTGACCCTCCCGTCTGCAGGGCTGTCCGGGACTGCTCGAGGCGTCGCGGCCCGTGCCGCCCCGGCGGCCGGAGCCACCATTTCCGGGGGTGCACGGGCTCGGTGTGGTGCGCTTGACACCAAAATCGAACATCCATTCTCATGGGATTCCGGCCGGGTTTTCCCGGGCCCGACCGTGGAGTTGTCCACAGGCCGGGAGGACGTCGAGGCCCATTGTCAGTGGCAGGGGTTAGCGTCTTTGACGTGAAGCGATCGACTCAAGCAAATCGGGTGGAACCCATGGCAGGAACCGACCGCGAGAAGGCGCTGGACGCCGCACTCGCACAGATTGAACGGCAATTCGGCAAGGGCGCGGTGATGCGCCTCGGTGAGCGGCCGAACGAGCCCATCGAAGTGATCCCCACCGGGTCGACCGCCCTCGACGTGGCCCTCGGAGTCGGCGGCCTGCCGCGCGGCCGTGTGGTGGAGGTGTACGGACCGGAGTCCTCCGGTAAGACGACGCTGACGCTGCACGCCGTGGCGAACGCGCAGAAGCTCGGCGGCTCGGTCGCCTTCATCGACGCGGAGCACGCTCTCGACCCCGAGTACGCGAAGAAGCTCGGCGTCGACATCGACAGCCTCATCCTGTCCCAGCCGGACAACGGCGAGCAGGCCCTTGAGATCGTGGACATGCTGGTCCGCTCCGGCGCCCTCGACCTGATCGTCATCGACTCCGTAGCGGCGCTCGTGCCGCGTGCGGAGATCGAGGGCGAGATGGGTGACTCGCACGTGGGTCTGCAGGCCCGTCTGATGAGCCAGGCGCTCCGCAAGATCACCAGCGCGCTCAACCAGTCCAAGACCACTGCGATCTTCATCAACCAGCTCCGCGAGAAGATCGGCGTGATGTTCGGCTCGCCGGAGACCACGACCGGTGGCCGGGCGCTCAAGTTCTACGCCTCGGTGCGCCTCGACATCCGCCGGATCGAGACGTTGAAGGACGGCACCGAAGCCGTCGGCAACCGCACCCGCGTCAAGGTCGTCAAGAACAAGGTCTCGCCGCCCTTCAAGCAGGCCGAGTTCGACATCCTCTACGGTCAGGGCATCAGCCGTGAGGGCGGCCTGATCGACATGGGAGTGGAGCACGGCTTCGTCCGCAAGGCGGGCGCCTGGTACACCTACGAGGGCGACCAGCTCGGCCAGGGCAAGGAGAACGCCCGCAACTTCCTCAAGGACAACCCCGATCTCGCCAACGAGATCGAGAAGAAGATCCTGGAGAAGCTGGGCATCGGCGTCCGGCCCGAGGACGGCGCCGCCGAGCCCGGTGCGGACGCGGCAGCCGGTGCCGCGGCACCGGCCGACAGCGCGAAGCCGGCGGCCGCTCCGGCCGGCAAGGCCAAGCCGGCCAAGACCGCGGCGGCCAAGAGCTAGACCGTGACGCGTCGTACGGAGTGGCCGGTCAGCGCCACTGACCATCACACCGGCCCCGGCCATGGATTCGCCGCCGGGCACATGGCCGAGTCCGAGGATGCGTACGAGCCGGAGGCCGAACCCGGTCGCGGCACGGGCGCGGGCGCCGGATTCGGCGAGGGGGCGGGCCGTGCCCACTCCCGCACCAGGAGCAGCGGTTCCCCCTCCTCGTCGAGGGCCGAGAAGGGGGAGCCGCGAGACCCGGTCGAGCAGGCGCGCAACATCTGCCTGCGGCTGCTCACCGGGACCCCGCGTACCAGGAAGCAGCTCGCGGACGCCCTGCGCAAACGGGAGATCCCGGACGAGGCGGCAGAGGAAGTGCTCTCGCGCTTCGAGGACGTCGGGTTGATCGACGATGCGGCATTCGCGGACGCCTGGGTGGAGTCCCGGCATCACGGACGCGGACTGGCTCGCCGCGCGCTCGTCCGTGAGCTGCGCACCAAGGGGGTGGACTCCGCGCTGATCGACGAGGCCGTGGGGCAGCTGGACTCCGAGCAGGAGGAGGCGACCGCCCGTGAGCTGGTCGCGCGCAAGCTGCGCTCCACTCGTGGCCTGGACCGCGACAAGCGGCTGCGCCGCCTCGCGGGCATGCTCGCACGCAAAGGGTACGGGGAGGGCATGGCCCTGCGCGTCGTGCGGCAGGCGCTGGAGGAAGAGGGGGAGGACACGGAGGGGCTGGACGAGCCCTTCTGACCGGGGTCGTACCGGGCAGCGGGCATGCGGGGCGCTTCCGGGAAAGCGCCGGTCGCAGGGGCGGACAGTACGGGGCGGTGCGATGCCGAGGGCTGGGGAGCCGGGGTGTGGGGAGTACCTCGGGTACGGCCGCCGGGTGTCGGGCGGGCTCTGGGGGAGGCACGGTGATCACTGCCCGGCGTGGGCGGCGCGGATGATGGTGGCGTCGATCAGGTCGAGCGCATCCGCGGCGGTGCGGCCGGGGCAGCGGTTCCAGGGGCCGATCAGCCCGGTCCAGCCCCGGGAGCGGAGCTCGGCGACCAGCCAGGCGCCGGCCCGGTCCACGGTGTCGAGGGAGCCGTAGCCCAGTCGGTGCGCGGTGAGGAGGGCGCCGCAGATGCACCGTGCGCCGCGGGCGTTGCGGAGCCGGTACGGCGTGTTCTGCCAGCCCCATTCGGTCAGGATCTGCCTCGCGTAGGCGAGATGAGTGGAGGGCCGCACCTCGGGCCGGCCGATGCGGCGCCAGGAGTGGAGCCGGTCCGGGAGGACCGCGCCCAGGCGCCCGGGAAGCGGCCGTTCGCGCGGCGCGGTCGCGGGCAGGGCGCGCACGGAGTCGGCGATGAGCTGGTCGACCGGCACGGACAGCAGGCCGCGCCAGTCGGCCGGCCGGCGGTCCGGCAGGTGCTCCGCGGCGCCGGCGGAGGAAGGCAGTCCCGGGGCGGGGGAGGAAGGCAGCACGGGGTCGGGGGCCGTGGTCTCCCAGCCGGTGATGATCTGCTGCCACGCCTCGGTGTCATGGAGACGAACGGCCTGGGCGTCCAGCTGGTCGGGGGTGAGGGTGGGGGTCGGCATGGGTGCGAGGCCTCCGTCACGTCGGTCCTTGGCGTTGAGGTGAATGTCCGTCGGCCAGGGGGATCGCTCCACCGGAGTGTGGCGTTCGGGTGTGTCGCGGCGGATTCGGGGGAACCGCCGGCGGCATCCGGGGGACAGCACCCGCACGGACACACAGGAACGCGCCAGTGCGTGGGCACTCATGCACAGAGCACTGCGTGACGCATGACGGAGCAGCCGAACACCCGCGCCCCGCCCGGGAGTCCGGCGCCGCCAGCGGCCGTGATGCCGAAGCGCGACCACAGAAGAGCCGGACGCGCGATGATGCTGCGCTGTGCCTTGCAGACGATCCGGGACCGCAAGGGCGGGTTCCTCGGTGCCTTCCTGGCCCTCCTGTGCGCCGCCGCTCTGATCACCGCCTGCGGCACGCTGCTGGAGACCGGTGCCTGCGCGGAAGGACCACCACCGAGCGCTACGCCGCCGCGTCGTCCGTGGTCTTTGCCGACCAGAACGTCCACCACACCACGGTCAAGCACAAGGGCAATGGAAAGACCGAGGTCAAGCACAAGGCGAAGCCGGGGCGCCGAGCGTGCCTGGCTCCCCGCCACCGTCGCCGACCGGGTCGGTGACCTGGAAGGCGCGGGCAGGGGCGTGCCCGAACCGACCTTCCTGGCCCGGTCTATGGCCCGGCCCCTGGGACCGGCCCGGCACACCGAGCCCCGTCCGTTCCCCGCTCGACCGGCAGTCCCGCGGCACGCCATGCCTGGAACCCGCCGATCAGATCCGTCGCCCGGTCCAGCCCCAACTGCCGCAAGGACGCGACCGCGAGGCTCGACGCGTAACCCTCGTCGCAGACCACCACGATCCGCAGATCGTGGCTCACGGCCTGCGGGACCCGGTGGCTTCCCTGCGGGTCGAGCCGCCACTCCAGTTCGTTGCGCTCGACGACCAGCGCCCCCGGGATCAGCCCGTCCCGTTCCCGCAGCTCCGCGTAACGGATGTCCACGAGCAGCGCACCGTCCGCAGCGGCGGCGGCCGCTTCCCGCGGACCGACCCTGACGAACCCCGCCCGGACCCGTTCCAGCAGCTTGTCGATCCCGACCGGCTCCGTACCGCCCCGACCGCCGGCGCTCAATTCCAGTCCTCCGGCCGCTCGACCTGTTCGAGGCGGAGCAGGCCGCCGGTGCGGCTGTAGCGCCGGATGCGCGGCAGCGGCGGGTAGTACGCGTGGACGGAGACGGCATGCTCCGTGGCGGACTCGTTCAGCACCTCGTGGACGTGGTGGCGGCCGAACGCCCGGCCCTGGCCGGTGGCCAACTCCCGGGACCGGTCGATGCCTTCGGTGAGTTCGAGGGTCTTCCAGCCGTCGGTGGGCAGCCGGGCCGCCAGCGACAGCTCCCTGAGGGCGCCGGCCGCGGTGGTGAAGGCGCCGATCGACTCGGCGTGGTCGTGCCAGCCGGTTCCGGTCCCCGGCGGCCAGCCGATCAGCCAGGTTTCGCTGCCGCCGGGGCCGTCGAGCCGGATCCAGGTGCGGCCCTCGGGATCGAGGGGGAGCGAGGCGACGATCTCGGCGTCGGCGGCGACGTGGCGCACGAAATCGAGCAGTTCCGCAGCCGTCGGACCGGAGCCGACGACGGAGGCAGCCCTCGGACCGGAGCCAACGGAGGGGGACGTGTTTGCGGACGCGGGCCCGGACTCGGGCGCAGGCGTGGGTACAGGAAGTGAAGCAGGGGTGGACACGGAGACCGTCCTGAGGGTTCGCGCGGATGGCCGTCCGTGCGACAGCGCGCACGGACGGGCAGGGGGGAGAGCGATTCAGCAGGACGGCCGACACACGCAGCCCGCATAGCGGACGAGGTCCATATGGACCCTCCGCCACAGGCGCACATCGGTGTCGGTCACGGTTCGGAGTACACCATGCACGTCCGCAGCGGTCAATTGATGCCAGCAGTCCGGTCGGAGCGTACGGCGGCGCGCACCGCACCGCCCCGCACCGCGTCCGCCGCCGCGAAGAGCTCCCGGGGCCGTACCCCGCCGAACGACGCCACGAGGTGCCCGTCCGGCCTGACCAGCAGCACGGTGTGGGCCGACGCCCCCGGGTAGCTCTCGGTCACCAGCAGCTCGCCCTTCACCGGCAGCGCGTCGACGGCCGCGGCGAGGCGGGGCATGACGCCGGCGGTCATCCAGTGCCGCCGGTCCCACACCCCCGTGCCGGGCGCCACCAGAACCACCAGCAGATTCCCCTGCCCCAGCCGCTCCCGGAGCCGCGCGGTCGTGCCGTCGGGCGCCGTCACCCGCACATCGGCCACCGGCGCACCGGGGGGCGTACCCACAGAGGTGTGCGCCTCGGTGGGTGGGGGCGCAAGGGGCGAATGCGAGTACGAGGGGGGCGCACCGAGGGGGCCGCAGCCCAGATGTCCGTCGGTGAGCAGCGAATCGTGCCCCCGTGCGCTCCCCGGGACCAGCGTCCGCAGCGCGCTGCCGCCCCGCAGTATCGGCAGCGACTGGTCCGCGGCGCGCAGCCGCGAGGCGACCGCGGCCCGGCGCTCGGCCTGGTAGCTGTCGAGCAGCACGTCGGAGGCGCCGTGGTGCCAGTCCTGGGCCAGCTTCCAGGCCAGGTTCTCGACGTCCCGCAGCCCCTCGTCCAGGCCCTGGGTGCCCAGTGCGCCCAGCAGATGCGCGGCGTCCCCGGCCAGGAAGGCACGGTCGACCCGCCAGCGCAGGGCGAGCCGGTGGTGCAGCGTGTACACGCCCGTGTCCAGCAGCTCGTACGGCGGCGTCTCGCCGCACCAGCCCGCCAGCGTGTCCCGGACCCGGGTGATCAGGGCGTCCGGGGTGACCAGTTCGCCGCGTGGCGGCAGCAGCCAGTCCAGCCGCCAGACGCCGTCCGGCAGCGGCCGCGCCGTCACCTCGGCGCCACCGGTGCGCCACGGCGGCAGCCGGTGCAGCACGGCCTGACCGGGCCAGGGAAGTTCGGCGCGCAGCGCCGCGACGGCATGCCGCTCCACCGCCGTACGCCCGGGGAACCGGATGTCGAGCAGCTTGCGCACGGTGGACCTGGCGCCGTCGCAGCCCACCAGGTAACTCCCCCTCCACCGGGTCGCGTTCGGCTCCCTGGTGTGCACGGTGACACCGGTGGGGTCCTGCTTCAGCGTGTCGATCCGGCCGTACGGGGCCACCCGCACCAGCTCCTGCGCGGCCACCGCGTCCCGCAGCCCGCGCGTCAGGACGTGCTGCGGCAGATGGACGGGGGCCGGCGACGCATCGCCCTCGGGGGAGTCCTCGCCGAGCGGCAGCTCACGCACCAGCTGCCTGCGCCGCATCGACCGCCACCCGGACCAACGCATCCCCTCGTGCCGGAGCGCCTTGCACCCCAGCCGCTCCACCATGGCCGCGGTGTCCTCGCGCAGCACCACGGTGCGGGCAGGACGTGTCTCGTCCTTGCCCGGGTCCTCGTCGAGCAGGACGGAGGGTACGCCCTGCGCCGCCAGGGCGAGCGACAGCGCCAGGCCGACGGGCCCGGCGCCGACGATGATCACCGGGTCCACGGGGCGGCTCCTCGCATCCGTGCGAACGAGGCCGAGTGCGCGAACGAGGAAGCGAACGAGGCCGAGGACGCGAACGGAACGAGCGCGCGGCTCGAAACGGGGGCAGGCGGCGGAGGAGGAAGTGTGGCGGCGGGGGCAGGGGGCGCGATCACAGAACGTATGCAACCTACTGCCGGTGCTTGCGTCAAGCGACACCGAAGAGCGGCGAGGGGCGGTGGCAGACCTGCCACCGCCCCTCGGGCGTTCGATGCGCTGAGCCGTCAGACGGCGCGCTTGTCGACGACGAGCGACGGCGTACCGGTGGGCTCCGGTGCGCCCCCGGGCGCGGTGCCCTTCCCCTTCTTGTTGCGCCGGAGCCACCGCTCCAGTCGACTGGCGAATGAGGTGAGCGCGAAGTTCAGCGCGACGAAGATCACGGCCACGATCGTGAAGCACGCGATGGTGTTGGCGCCGTAGTTGGCGCTCATCGGGCGGACCGACGCCAGCAGCTCGGGGAAGGTCATCATGGCGCCGCCGAGCGCGGTGTCCTTCACGATGACGACGAGCTGGCTGACGATCGCCGGCAGCATGGCGGTCACCGCCTGCGGCAGCAGCACGGACAGCATGATCTGGCCCTTGCGCATGCCGAGCGCCTTGGCCGCCTCCGCCTGGCCCTTCGGCAGGTTCTCGATTCCGGCCCGCACGATCTCGGCGAGGACCGAGAAGTTGTACAGCACCAGTCCGGTCACCACGGCGTACAGCGGACGCACTTCGGTGTCGATGGTGGTGTACTCCGCGTACACCGCGTTCGCGGTGATCATCAGGATCAGTACCGGGACGGCGCGGAAGAGCTCCACGACGAAGCCGGCCGGCATCCGCACCCAGCGGTGGTCCGAGAGCCTGCCGATACCGAACAGGGCGCCCAGCGGCAGCGCGATGATCAGGGCGAAGAACGCCGCCTTGAGCGTGTTCTGGAAGCCCGGCCAGATGTACGTCTCCCACGGCAGGGAACTGGTGAAGAAGGGCTTCCACTTGATCCAGTCGAGCTGGTGCTTCTCGGCCAGGCCGTCGTACACCCACCACACCACGGCGGCGGCGCACAGCACGAACAGCACCGTGTAGAGGATGTTGCGCTGCTTGGCACGGGGGCCCTGGGCGTCGTAGAGGACGGAACTCATCGCTTCACCGCCACCTTCTTGCTCACCCAGCCGAGGATCAGGCCGGTCGGGAGGGTCAGGACGACGAAGCCGAACGCAAAGACGGCGGAAATCAGGATCAGTTGGGCTTCGGCCTCGATCATGTCCTTCATCAGGTAGGAGGCCTCGACGACACCGATCGCGGAGGCGACCGTGGTGTTCTTCGTCAGTGCGATCAGCACGTTGGACAACGGGTTGACCACCGCACGGAACGCCTGAGGAAGGATGATCAGCCGCAGTACCTGCGTGAAGCTCAGCCCGAGTGCGCGCGCTGCCTCGGCCTGGCCGACCGGCACCGTGTTGATGCCGGAGCGCAGCGCCTCGCAGACGAAGGCGGCCGTGTAGGCGACCAGGGCGAGTACGGCCAGCCGGAAGTTGGCGTCGTCGATGACATCGGTGCCGAGCGAGATGTTCAGCGTCTGGTTCAGGCCCAGCGACGAGAACACGATGATCACGGTCAGCGGAATGTTCCGGACCACGTTCACGTACGCGGTGGCGAAGCCGCGCATCAGGGGGACCGGGCTGACCTTCATGCCGGCCAGCAGCGTTCCCCATATGAGGGAGCCGAGGGCGGAGCAGACGGTGAGCTGCACCGTCACCCAGAAGGCCCCCAGCAGGTCGTAACCTTCAAGAAAGTCGAACACGATCTCCCGCGCTTTCGCGTGTAGGAGGGCACGGCGCGCCGCCGTTCACGGACGGCGCGCCCGGTCAGCCCTGCTTCACTTGACGATGTTGCCGATCTTCGGGGCGGGCTCGTTCTTGTAGTTCGCCGGGCCGAAGTTGTCCTTCACGGCCTTGTCCCAGGAGCCGTCCGAGACCATCTTGGTGAGCGCGGCATCGACCTTCTTCTTGAGGTCGGCGTCGCCCTTCTTCAGACCGATGCCGTAGTTCTCGTTGGTCATCTTGAAGCCGGCCAGCTTGAACTTGCCCTGGAAGTTCGCTTGCGAGGCGTAGCCCGCCAGGATGCTGTCATCCGTGGTCAGCGCGTCGATGGCCTTGTTCTCCAGGCCGGTCAGGCACTCCGAGTAGCCGCCGTACGTCTGGAGGCCGGCCTTCGGGGCCAGCTTGTCCTTGACGTTCTTCGCCGAGGTCGAGCCGGCGACCGAACACAGCTTCTTGTTGTTCAGGTCGGCCGGGGACTTGATCGAGTCGTCGTCGGCGCGGACCAGGATGTCCTGGTGTGCCAGCAGGTACGGACCGGCGAAGTCGACCTTCTGCTGGCGCTCGTCGTTGATCGAGTAGGTGGCGGCGATGAACTTGACGTCACCGCGCTCGATCGCCGTCTCACGGTCCTGGCTCTTGGTCTCCTTGAAGACGATGTCCTTGGCGTCGTAGCCGAGTTCCTTGGCGACGTATGTGGCGACATCGACGTCGAAGCCGGTGTACTTGCCGTCCGGGGTCTTCAGGCCGAGGCCGGGCTGGTCGATCTTGATGCCGATCGTGATCTTCTTGCCGTCGCCCGAGCCGCCGTCCTCCTTGTCGGAACCACAGGCGGTGGCGGTGAGGGCGAGAGCGAGCACGGCGGCCGAGGCGGCGGTGACCTTACGAAGCTGCATGGTGGTTTTCCCTAGAGTTGACGCGATGTGAGTGATCAGCCGGTCCGGGGGCCGGCAGTGCAGGATCAATCAGTGGTGAAGGATCTTCGACAGGAAGTCCTTGGCCCGGTCACTGCGCGGGTTGCTGAAGAACTGGTCGGGCGTGGCCTCTTCGACGATCTTTCCGTCGGCCATGAAGACGACCCGGTTCGCGGCCGAGCGCGCGAAGCCCATCTCATGGGTGACGACGACCATCGTCATGCCGTCCCGGGCGAGCTGCTGCATGACCTCCAGCACCTCGTTGATCATCTCCGGGTCGAGCGCCGATGTCGGCTCGTCGAAGAGGATCACCTTCGGGTCCATCGCCAAGGCCCGTGCGATGGCCACGCGTTGCTGCTGACCGCCGGAGAGCTGGGCGGGGTACTTGTCGGCCTGCGTCGCCACGCCCACCCGGTCGAGCAGTGAACGGGCCTTGTCCTCGGCGGCCTTCTTGTCCGTCCTGCGGACCTTGATCTGACCCAGCATCACGTTCTCGAGCACCGTCTTGTGCGCGAAGAGATTGAACGACTGGAAGACCATGCCGACATCGGCGCGCAGCCTGGCCAGCTCCCTGCCCTCCTGGGGCAGCGGCTTGCCGTCGATCGAGATGGCGCCCGAGTCGATCGTCTCCAAGCGGTTGATCGTGCGGCACAGCGTGGACTTCCCGGACCCTGAGGGCCCGATGACGACCACGACCTCGCCACGGGCGATCGTCAGGTCGATGTCCTGGAGCACATGCAGCGCGCCGAAGTGCTTGTTGACGTTGCTCAGTACGACAAGGTCGTTCGCCGCGGGCGCGGCGTCCTCGGCGCCCTTGGTCACTGAAACTCCGCTCATCGGCTTCTTGCTCCGTCCTCCTCGGTTGGGAAGGACCCTAGTGACGGGGTGCTACCAGCGTCATTACATCTGAGCGGAAATTGAGGATAACGATCCGGCAGCAACCGGACACTCCGTGTGAACGGGGCGAGGGGCGTGACGCCTGTGGCGTACCGGGTGGATAACAGATGGCCGGATGCGGCGGGCGGGCCTTGACTGACCTGCCTCTCATCGGGATGGATGCCCTGGTACGCCATGACCTGAAACGCCTCGGTACGGGGAAGTGACGGGGGGCGTACGGGAGAGAGCACCGAACATCTGCTGCCGCGTACCGGCACCGCACGACGAAACCGACGGAGAACCGGAGAGGGAGGCCATGAGACTGCTGCTCGTCGAGGACGACAACCATGTCGCGGCCGCCCTCTCCGCGATCCTCGCCCGGCACGGCTTCCGGGTCGTGCACGCGCGCAGCGGCGAGGAGGCGCTGCAGGCGCTGCTGCCCGCGGACACGGAACCGTTCGGTGTGGTGCTCCTCGATCTCGGCCTGCCCGACCAGGACGGCTACGAGGTGTGCGGGAAGATCCGCAAGCGCACCTCCACCCCGGTGATCATGGTGACCGCGCGCGCCGACGTCCGGTCGCGGATCCACGGCCTCAACCTCGGCGCCGACGACTACGTGGTCAAGCCGTACGACACCGGCGAACTCCTCGCCCGTATCCACGCCGTCAGCCGGCGCAACGCGACCGGCGAGGACACCGTGTCCACGCCCGTCGCCGCACTGCGCCTCGGGCACGTCCACATCGAGCTGCCGACCCGCCGGGTCAGCGTCGACGGGGCGGAAGTCCAGCTCACCCGCAAGGAGTTCGACCTGCTCGCGCTGCTCGCCCAGCGCCCCGGAGTGGTGTTCCGCCGGGAACAGATCATCAGCGAGGTGTGGCGTACCAGCTGGGAGGGCACGGGGCGCACGCTCGAAGTGCACGTCGCGTCCCTGCGGTCCAAGCTGCGGCTGCCCGCACTGATCGAGACGGTGCGCGGGGTCGGCTACCGGCTCGTCGCCCCGTCCGCGTAGAGGCGTACGTCCCAGGTGCGCACCCGGCTGCTTCCCCTGCTCATCATTCTCATGGCGGGCGTGCTGCTCGCTCTCGGCTTCCCGCTGGCCGTCAGCGTGGCGGCGGCCCAGCAGCAACGCGTCGTCGTCGACCGCATCGACGACACGGCGCGCTTCGCCGCACTCGCGCAGTTCATCACCGAGCGGGAGGCCGGTTACGACGAGCGCCGGCGCACCCTGCGCAGCGAACTCGACACCTACGCGTCGGTGTACGGCATCCGCGCCGGTGTCTTCTACCGCGACGACAGCGCCATGGCGAAGGCCCCCGCCGCCTGGCAGCTCCCGATCGAGGGGGAGGGGCGCGAGGCCTTCAAGGAGGCCCTGCTCGGCCGGCGCAGCCATGATCCGCCGCAGGTCTGGCCGTGGCAGGACGGCAGGGTCGTCGTCGCCTCACCCGTCGTACGGGACGGCGATGTGGTCGCCGTCGTCGTTCTCGACTCGCCCACCGAGGAGATGCGCGCGCGCACGCTGCGCGGCTGGTTGCTGATCGCGGCCGGCGAAGCGGTCGCGATGCTGGTCGCGGTCGGCGCCGCGATCCGCCTCACCGGCTGGGTGCTGCTGCCCGTACGGACCCTGGACGCGGCCACCCACGACATCGCCAGCGGGCGGATGAGGTCGAGGGTCGCGGCCTCCGGCGGGCCGCCGGAACTGCGGCGCCTGGCCCGGTCGTTCAACGAGATGGCCGACAACGTCGAGGACGTGCTGGAACAGCAGCGCGCCTTCGTCGCCGACGCCTCGCACCAACTGCGCAACCCCCTCGCCGCGCTGCTGCTCCGCATTGAGCTCCTCGCACTGGAACTCCCCGAGGGCAACGAGGAGATCGCCTCCGTGCGCACGGAGGGCAAGCGTCTCGCGCAGGTTCTCGACGACCTGCTCGACCTGGCGCTGGCCGAACACGCCGCGGCCGATCTCCAGCTCACGGACATCGGCGCGCTCACCGCGGAGCGCGTCGCCTCCTGGCGGCCGCTCGCCGAGGAGAAGGGGGTACGGCTCAGGGCGGACGGCTCGTCCGCGGTGACCGCCTGGGCGGACCCCATCGCGCTGTCGAGCGCCCTGGACGCGATCATCGACAACGCCCTGAAGTTCACCCCTGCCGAGGAAGAGGTCGTCGTCACGGTCGCCTCCGGCCCCGACGACGTCACGGTCGTCGTCGCAGACCGCGGACCGGGCCTCACTCCGGCGGAGATGGAACGCGTCGGTGACCGCTTCTGGCGCAGCACCGGGCATCAGAACATCCGGGGATCCGGCCTCGGGCTCTCCATCTCGCAGGCGCTCCTGGCGGCCGGCGGCGGCTCCCTGAGCTACGCGGCCCATGAGCCGCACGGGCTGCAAGTGACGGTCTCGGTGCCGCGCAACAGCCCGCAGGGCTGAGCGCGACGGGACCGAGGCGGACGGTCAGGGCTTGACCGAGCGGTAGTAGCGGCTGGCCCCCTCGTGCAGTGGCAGCGGATCGGTGTAGATCGCCGTGCGCAGATCCACCAGCTGGGCCGCGTGCACCTCGCGCCCGATCCGGTCCCGGCTGTCGATCACGGTCCGGGTGAACGCCTCCGTCAGCGCCGGATCCGAACGGTCCGTGGTGACCAGCACATTGGCGACCGCGACCGTCGGCACCGCCTGGTCCTGCTGCGCGTTGCGGTAGGCGTCGGCGGGCATCAGCGCCGAGCGGTAGTAGCGGGCGGCCCCGCCCGCCGCCTGGAGCTCCTCGACCAGCGAAGCCTCCAGCGGCACCAGCCGGATCGCGAACCGGTCCGACAGTTCCTGCACGGCGGACGTGGGCAGCCCTCCGGACCAGAAGAAGGCGTCGAGCCGGTCCTCCTCCAGCTGCTTCGGCATGGTGTCGATACCGGAGGGCACCGGTTCCACGTCGTTGGCGGGGTCGAGACCCGCGGCCGTCATCAGCCGGTCGGCGACCAGCCGTACGCCGGAACCGCGCTGTCCCACCGCGACGCGCTTGCCGCGCAGATCCGCGACCTTCCGTATCTCCGAGTCGCGGGGCACGACCAGCTGGATGTAGTCGTCGTACAGCCGCACACAGCCCCGCAGCCGCTCGGCGCCCGGCTTGCCGCCGCGCAGATAGGTGGCGAGGGCATCGGCGGTGGCGATGGTGAAGTCGGCCTTCCCGGTCGCCACCCGTGCGATGTTCTGCTGCGAGCCCTCACTGGTCCGGAGCCGTATCGACACCTCGGGCAGATCCCTGGCCAGGTCCCCCTTGAGGCGCTCGCCGTAACGCTGGTAGACCCCGCTGCGCACACCGGTGCTGAAGGTCAGCGTTCCGGTCGGTGACGGCTGTCCGAGCGGCAGCAGCCACCACAGCAGCAGCCCGAGCACGACGGCGACGGCGGCGCACGCCTGAAGAACGCGTCGCCTGCCGATACGGGAGAGTGCCTGGAGCATGGCGGCGATCCTGCCAGCCCGCTCCGGCGATGACCAGGGCCGGATGCCTGCTCACGACGGACCGGCCGGTGATCGCGGTGGGCGTACCACGCTCCCGGAGGGATCGGTGCGGCCTGCTGTCCCGCTCCGGGCACGGGCCGGGCCGGCAGCCGGCCGGCCGTCCGGGGACCCGAGGCGCTCTCGCTCCGGCTCCCACGGCGTTCCACCGCGCGGCCGCCCGCCGGGGACCCTCCCCGGACCACCTACCCTGGAGGGCATGACCAGCAGCAGCGACCGGAGCCCCGCAGTGAGCGTCGAGGGACCCAAGACCTACGAAGTCCGCACCTACGGGTGCCAGATGAACGTTCACGACTCCGAGCGGCTGTCGGGGCTGCTGGAGGGCGCGGGCTACGTCCGTGCGGCCGAGGGTTCCGACGGCGACGCGGACGTCGTCGTCTTCAACACCTGCGCGGTGCGGGAGAACGCCGACAACAAGCTCTACGGCAACCTGGGCCGGCTCGCTCCGATGAAGACCAGGCGGCCCGGCATGCAGATCGCCGTCGGCGGCTGCCTGGCGCAGAAGGACCGCGACACCATCGTCGAGCGGGCCCCCTGGGTCGACGTCGTCTTCGGTACGCACAACATCGGCAAGCTGCCCGTGCTGCTGGAGCGCGCCCGTATCCAGGACGAGGCGCAGATCGAGATCGCCGAATCCCTGGAAGCCTTCCCCTCCACACTCCCCACCCGACGCGAGTCCGCCTACGCCGCGTGGGTCTCGATCTCCGTCGGCTGCAACAACACCTGCACCTTCTGCATCGTCCCGGCGCTGCGCGGCAAGGAGAAGGACCGCCGCACCGGCGACATCCTCGCCGAGATCGAGGCCCTGGTCGCCGAGGGCGTCTCGGAGATCACCCTGCTCGGCCAGAACGTGAACGCGTACGGCTCCGACATCGGCGACCGCGAGGCCTTCTCCAAGCTGCTGCGCGCCTGCGGGAAGATCGAAGGGCTGGAGCGGGTCCGCTTCACCTCGCCGCACCCCCGCGACTTCACGGACGACGTGATCGCGGCCATGGCCGAGACGCCCAACGTGATGCCGCAGCTCCACATGCCGATGCAGTCGGGCTCCGACACGATCCTCAAGGCGATGCGGCGCTCGTACCGGCAGGAGCGTTTCCTCGGCATCATCGAGAAGGTGCGCGCCGCGATGCCGGAGGCCGCCATCTCCACCGACATCATCGTGGGCTTCCCCGGCGAGACCGAGGAGGACTTCGAGCAGACCATGCACGCGGTCCGCGAGGCGCGCTTCGCGAACGCCTTCACCTTCCAGTACTCCAAGCGTCCCGGGACCCCCGCCGCCGAGATGGAGGGGCAGATCCCCAAGGAGGTCGTCCAGGAGCGGTACATGCGCCTGTCCGCCCTCCAGGAGGAGATCTCCTGGGAGGAGAACAAGAAGCAGGTCGGCCGGACGCTGGAGATCATGGTCGCGGAGGGCGAGGGCCGCAAGGACGGCGCCACCCACCGCCTCTCCGGCCGCGCCCCCGACAATCGCCTGGTCCACTTCACCAAGCCGGACCAGGAGGTGCGACCGGGCGACGTGGTGACCGTCGAGATCACCTACGCGGCCCCGCACCACCTCCTCGCCGAGGGCGCACCGGTGGCCGTGCGGCGGACCCGGGCCGGGGACGCCTGGGAGAAGCGCACCACCGCTCAGGCCGCAAAGCCGGCCGGAGTGATGCTGGGACTGCCGGGCATCGGAGCCCCGGCGCCGCTGCCGGCCGCGGCGGCCCCCGGCTGCGGCTGCGACTGACGCCGCGGAGCCCGACGGCGGCCGAGCTGCGTGCGGGGGCCACGCAGTACGCTGCCCTCCATGCTTGTCGCCGCCGCTGTCTGCCCCTGCCCACCCCTGCTGGTACCCGAGGTCGCCGCCGGTGCCGCGCCCGAGCTCGACGCCGCGCGGGACGCCTGCGCCGAGGCTCTCGGTGTGCTCGCCGCCGCGCGCCCCGATCTGCTGATCGTGGTCGGGCCCGCGGACCTGCCGGGGCGCGGCCCGCACCCCGAGGGGGCCACCGGCACCTTCGAGGGATTCGGCGTCGACCTCGGCGTCCGGCTCGGGCGCGAGTGCGGACCGGTGGCGGACGACATGCTCCCGCCGTCCCTCTCCGTCGGCGCCTGGCTGCTGGCCCGCGCGGGGTGGGACGGTGCGCCGGTCGAGGGGCTGGGCGTGGGGGAGTCGCTGGAGACCGACCGCTGTACGAGCGCCGGACGGGACCTGGCCGCCGGGGCGGACCGGGTCGCGCTGCTCGTGATGGGCGACGGCAGCGCCTGCCGCACGCTCAAGGCCCCGGGCTATCTGGACGAGCGGGCCGAAGCCTTCGACTCGGCGGCCGCCCGCGCGCTGGGCGCGGCGGACACCGACGCGCTGACCGCGTTGGACGCGTCACTGGCGTACGAGCTGAAGGCGGCGGGCCGGGCGCCCTGGCAGGTGCTCGCGGGCGCGGCGCAGGGGGCGGGGCTGACCGGGCGGCTGCTGTACGAGGACGCTCCGTACGGCGTGGGCTACCTGGTCGCCGCCTGGTCCTGAGCCCCTGCCGCTTCAGGACGTACGGCCGACGGCCGGGCAGCGTCGTCGCTCCGCGGCCGTCCGCCGGGCTTGATCAGTTCATGGTCAGGAAGCGGGCGGCGTACCACCCTCGTCCTTGGAAGCGGGCGGCGTACCGCCGTCGTCCTTGGAAGCGGGCGGCGTACCACCTTCGTCCTTGGAAGCGGGCGGCGTACCACCCTCGTCCTTGTGGGTCAGGCGCTCGACCGCGTCCTTGGCTTTCCTCGTACCGGACTCGATCTTGTCGCTGTACTTTCCTTTGGTCTTTTGGTCGACCGTCCGTGCGGCCTTGTCGAGTCCCTGGTCGATCCTGCCCCCGTGCTGATGCGCGAGTTCGCCGACCTTTTCCTTGGCGGGGCTCAGCTTGGCCTTCAAATTGTCCAGGAAGCCCATCGGGCACCTTCCCTGCTGGGGGACTACGGCCGGGCGCCTCCTCAAACCATGAAAAAACGCCCATACTTCAATTTGGATTCTACTGTCGTGAGAGAAGATCCGCGCCGTTCGGCGTGCCTGCGGTGCGATGGGGCAAACTCACTCGTTCGGGAAGAGGCGCGGAGGTTTGCGAGACTGTGGCGGTGAGAAGTTCAGTTCCCGCACCGCGGGTCATCACCGTCGTCGGTCCCACTGCAGCCGGAAAGTCCGATCTGGGGGTATTCCTTGCTCAGCAGCTCGATGGCGAAGTGGTCAACGCCGACTCCATGCAGCTCTACCGGGGGATGGACATCGGCACCGCGAAGCTGACGCTCGCCGAACGCGGATCCGTCCCGCACCACCTGCTGGACATCTGGGACGTCACCGAGACCGCCAGCGTCGCCGAGTACCAGCGGCTGGCCCGCGCCGAGATCGACCGGCTGCTCGCCGCAGGCCGTACCCCGGTCCTGGTCGGCGGCTCCGGGCTCTACGTGAAGGGCGCCATCGACGCCCTGGAGTTTCCCGGCACGGACCCGGGCGTACGGGCCAGGCTGGAGGAGGAACTGGTCGAGCACGGCTCCGGAGCGCTGCACGCCCGGCTCGCCGCCGCCGACCCCGAGGCGGGCCGGGCCATCCTGCCGAGCAACGGCCGCCGGATCGTCCGGGCCCTCGAAGTCATCGAGATCACCGGCAAGCCCTTCACCGCCAATCTCCCCGGTAACGATGCGGTGTACGACACCGTCCAGATCGGCGTCGACGTGGCCCGCCCCGAACTCGACGAGCGCATCGCCCTGCGGGTCGACCGGATGTGGGCGGCCGGACTCGTGGACGAGGTCCGCGCCCTGGAGGCACAGGGGCTGCGCGAAGGGCGGACCGCGTCCCGGGCGCTCGGCTACCAGCAGGTCCTGGCCGCGCTGGCCCGGGAATGCACCGAGAAGGAGGCGCGTGCCGAGACCGTGCGTGCCACCAAGCGCTTCGCGCGCCGGCAGGACTCGTGGTTCCGTCGAGACCCGCGGGTCCACTGGCTGAGCGGCGCCGCGGAGGACCGCGGGGAACTCCCGCGCCGGGCGCTGGCGTTGGTCGAACGAGCGGTTACAGCCTGATCACGTGATGGCATCGGGAAGCCCTGCCCGTCATTTCGGTGACCTGGAGCGTGCCATCATCGAGCATCGATCGACCAGTGGAGTCCGAGTTGGGAGGGCGCGTGGCGATGGAGGCCGGCCCTCGCGACACTGAACAAGACGTACCGGACGCGCTGCACGGGGCAGGAAGTCTCAGCCCCGACGGGCCGGACGAGCTCGAAGCGACCCCCGAGGTCGAGGTCGAGCTGCGGCCCGCGCGCCGGCTGCGGATCTGGCAGCTGGCACCGATCGTCATGCTTGCCGCGGTGGGATCGCTGATGTTCGCCTTCCCGCTGGCCTTCGAGTTCGGCGACGGCGGCGCGGTCGTGGCCATGCTGGGCCTGCTGATCAGCTGCTGCGCGGCGGGCTGGGGCATGATGGCCGCCCGCCGCGTGGGATACACCTGGCCCGGGTTGCCGCAGCGGGGCTCGGGCGAGCGGTCCGACTGGCGGGTGATCGCCCTGTACGTCGTCGCCGTCGGCGCGCTGGTGGCGCTGGCCATCTGGCGCGTGGCGCGGCTCCGCTGACGCCGGGCCGTCACGCCGGGGCCGGCGGGACCGGGGCCGTCGGCTGTCGGCGCCGTTTCGTACAGTTGCCCTGTGAGCACCTCGCAGATCGCCTTCCTCAAGGGTCACGGCACCGAGAACGACTTCGTGATCGTTCCCGACCCGGACAACACCATCGACCTGCCCGAGTCCGTCGTGGCCCGGCTCTGCGACCGCCGTGCCGGTATCGGCGGTGACGGACTGCTGCACGCCGTACGGTCCGCTGCGCACCCCGAGGCGCAGGCGATGGCGGGCGAGGCCGAGTGGTTCATGGACTACCGCAACGCGGACGGTTCGATCGCCGAGATGTGCGGCAACGGCGTACGGGTCTTCGCCGCGTACCTCCAGCGCGCCGGACACGTCGAGGAGGGCGACCTCGCCGTCGCGACCCGGGGCGGCGTGAAGAAGGTGCACATCGCCAAGGGCGGCGAGATCACGGTCTCCATGGGGCGCGCGCTCCTGCCCGAGGACGGCGTCACGGTCACCCTCGACGGCCGCAGCTGGGACGCCCGCAACGTGAACATGGGCAACCCCCACGCGGTGGCCTTCGTCGAGGACCTGACACACGCCGGCGATCTCCTCTCCGTACCGCCCTACAGCCCCGCGGCCGTCTACCCCGAGGGCGTCAACATCGAATTCGTCGTGGACCGCGGACCGCGCCATGTCGCCATGCGGGTCCACGAACGCGGCTCCGGCGAGACCCGTTCCTGCGGCACGGGCGCCTGCGCCGTCGCCGTCGCCGCGGCCCGCAGGGACGGCGCGGACCCTTCGGAGACCGGCTCCCCCGTCACGTACACGGTCGATCTGCCCGGCGGCACCCTCGTGATCACCGAGCGGCCGGACGGCGAGATCGAGATGACCGGTCCGGCCGTGATCGTTGCCGAGGGACTGATCGACTCCGCCTGGCTCGAAACGGGAGGCGCCCACGCCACTTGCGCACCGTGTTCACGCTGATCTCCAGCTCCCGGGCGATGGCCCGGTTGGCGAGCCCGTCCGCCGCCGCGAGCACGATCCGGGCCCGAAACACCGCCCGCACCTCGGACTTCGCGGAGGCCACCGTCCGCACGAAACGTTCGCGAACCTTCGCCTCCAGCATCACCGCAACCGCCGTCCCCGCCCGCTGCCCACCCGTCACGGTCACGGTCAACGATCATGGCGGGTCGGTGCAGCACCCGGCAGGATGGCCCCCGTGCCGAAGAACCCCCCGGAATCGATGCAGCACCATCTGCGCCAGCGCCTGAGCCGCCACGCCTGCGAGCGGTGGCCGCAGGTGGACGCCATCACGGTCCGCTTCCGCGCCGGATTCGCTTACGTCGCAGCCGAATTGCCCGGCGGGCACAGCCTCCCGCTGTGTCGCCTGCGCTTCACCGGAGTGCTGCACACCTGGGGCTTCGCGCTCTACCTGACCAGCAGTGACAGCTACAAGGACAACATCCTGCCCAGCGGACTACCCGTCGGCTCTCCAGAGGAAGTCCTCGACTGCGCGGGCGACCTCTACCTCACGGCACTGGCCAGCTGACCAACGCCCCCAACGAACTCCTGGAGAGCCGGAGTTCCGCAGGTTGGGCGGGCGGTGCAGGCCGGTCCGGCCGTCCCTGTTCCCCCGACTACCGGCCGCCCCGGGGTCAGGCCTCGGAGTTCGGAAGCCGCCAGCCGAAGGGCATCAGATCCCGCTCCCAGGCGGGCGATCCGGCCAGTGCGTCGGCGATCTCGGGCGCGCGCAGGAGGCAGCGGTGGCGCAACAGCTCGCGCCGGCCGCCGGGCGTCAGGAGCCTCTCCTCGGGGCTGAGATTCTTGGGGTGGTCGGGGTGCAGGTCGGCACTGCCGTCGATCGGGCGGCCCCCCGCCACGTTGAGCCGATCGCCGGCCGGGGTCCGGTAGTCGAGGCGGAAGTCGGTGCGCCACTGGGAATTGCTGCCCCAGCCCTGGGACAGGTCGACCGTTGGCCGGTGGCGGCGCAGGAAGGTCCAGTACAGCGGCGAGCGGTCCGCGACGCCGCGCTGCGCGTGCTCGACGCCGGCGCGGATCCGCGCGCCGGCCCGGTTGAACAGCAGTTGGCCCAGCATCAGGCCGGGCCAGAGGACCTCGGTGATCTCGATCGGCGCGTGCGGGTCGTCGGCCTGTTCGACCTCGACGATCTCGTGGAGGAACGGGTCGAATGCGTCGCCGTCCTCGAACGGCGTCATGCCGAGCGAGGTGAACATGTCGAGGTACTCGTGCTCGGAGAGCAGGGGCCGGGGGTCCGGGGAACCGGGCTCGTCGGAGGGAGGCTGAAAGGTGAGCAGCAGCCGGTCGCTGACCCGGTGCAGGGCGTAGAGCTCCCACACGAGTTCCTGGCCGTCGGGCTCCGTTCCCTTCTCGGCCCACCATGAGCCGTCTTCGGCCGCCGTGGCCAGCCAGGCGCGGTAGCCGCCCTGGGCACGATCAAGCCAAGGCACGACGATCGTCTTGTACGGCTCCACCCCCTCGTACCACGCCAGGGCTTCGTACAGTTCCCGCGCTTCCACCCCGTAAGACATGCCAGGAGCCTACGGGAGGCGCCGGGGGCTGTCCGGAATACCTATCCCGGACGACGGCCGCCGGCGCGGAGGCATACCGAGAGGTCAGGGGCACTATCGGCCCCTGGCGCTGCTCCGCAGAGGTTTCGGCAAGGAGATCCACATCGTGCTCGACAACGGGTCCCCACACACCGCCAGGCACACCAAGACCTGGCCGGCCGCGCACCCGCGCCGGCACGTTCGCTGGACCCCGCCGCACGCTTCCTGGCTCAACCAGGTCTAACTGCTCTTCTCCGCCCTGACCCGCCGGGTCCTGCGGCACGGCGACTTCGCCAGTCGCGACGACCTGATCGACAAGCTGGAGGCGTACGTGATCGGGTACAACGAGACCGCCAAGCCCTACCGCTGGACCTACGAAGGCACCCCACTCAAGGCCGCCTGATCAACACCCCTCGACGAACTTCCGCGGAGCAGCACCAGGCAGGGTCTTTCGTCCGGATCAGGCCCGATCAGGCCGGATCGGGCACCGGGGCGGGCGAGCCCGGCATGATCCAAACGAGAGGCCCTGGAGCTTCGCTCGAATGGGTGATCCGTTTCACGCTGGGCGAGAGCCGGACTCCGCCACGTGGTGGGCTCGGTAGCATCAAGCACCGGCCCGGAGGCGCGACCGCACCTTCCCACCGCCGGTCGACGCCGCCGGAGGTGCCCCCATGAGTGCAGAGGCCACCAGCCCAGGTGCCCCCATCCGCAGACGGGGCCGCCCCCGGATCGATCTGCGCAGGCTCGGCCGCGTCGCGCTGCTCGGCCCCGTCTCCCGTGACCGGCTGCCCGACGCCATCGGCCATGTCGCCGAGGCCCACCGGGCCCACCACCCGGACGCCGACCTCTCGATCCTGCGTCGGGCCTACGTACTCGCGGAGTCCTCGCACCGCGGCCAGATGCGCAAGAGCGGCGAGCCGTACATCACACACCCGCTCGCGGTCACGCTGATCCTCGCCCAGCTCGGCGCCGAGACGACGACGCTCACCGCGTCGCTGCTCCACGACACCGTCGAGGACACCGACGTGACCCTCGACCAGGTGCGGGACCAGTTCGGCGACGAGGTCTGCTATCTCGTCGACGGCGTCACCAAGCTCGAAAAGGTCGACTACGGAGCGGCCGCCGAGCCGGAGACCTTCCGCAAGATGCTCGTCGCCACCGGGGACGACGTCCGGGTCATGTCGATCAAGCTCGCGGACCGGCTGCACAACATGCGCACCCTCGGCGTGATGCGGCCCGAGAAACAGGCCAGGATCGCCAAGGTCACCCGCGACGTACTGATCCCGCTGGCCGAACGGCTCGGCGTACAGGCCCTCAAGACCGAGCTGGAGGACCTGGTCTTCGCGATCCTCCACCCCGAGGAGTACGAACGGACACGCGCGCTGATCGCCGCCGCGTCGGCGCGGCCGGACGGCTCCGGCACCGACCGCCAGGACCCGCTCGCGGCCATCGCCGAGAACGTCACGACGGTGCTGCGGGAGGCCGGCATCCCCGCCGAAGTCCTCATCAGGCCACGCCACTTCGTCTCCGTGCACCGGGTCGGCATCAAACGCGGCGAGCTGCGCGGCACCGACTTCGGCCGGCTGCTGGTGCTCGTCGGCGAGGACGCCGACTGCTATGCCGTTCTGGGGGAGCTGCACACCTGCTTCACCCCGGTGATCTCCGAGTTCAAGGACTTCATCGCCGCTCCCAAGTTCAACCTGTACCAGTCGCTGCACACCGCCGTCGTGGGCGAGGACGGGGCGGTCGCCGAAGTCCTCATCCGTACCCACCGGATGCACAAGGTCGCCGAGGCCGGAGTCATCGCCCTCGGCAATCCGTACGCCGCGGACAGCGGCACCGGCCTCCAGGCGGCCGAACCCGCGGACGGCGAGCGCGCCGACCCCACCCGACCCGGCTGGCTCTCCCGGCTCCTCGAATGGCAGCAGTCCGCCCCGGACCCCGACACCTTCTGGACCACGCTCCGCGCCGACCTGGCCCAGGACCGGGAGATCACGGTTTTCCGGACGGACGGCGGCACGCTCGGACTGCCCGCCGGAGCCAGCTGCGTCGACGCCGCCTACGCGCAGTACGGGGACGAGGCGCACAACTGCATCGGCGCCCGGGTCAACGGCCGGCTGGCCACTCTCGGCACCGTGCTCAGCGACGGCGACACCGTGCAGCTGCTGCTCGCCGAGGACGCCGCCTCGGGCCCCTCACCCGACTGGCTCGACCACGCCCGGACCCCCGCCGCCCGCATCGCCATCGCCGGCTGGCTCGACGCCCACCCCGAAGACACCCCGAGCCCGCACGGCGGCCGGCCCGGGCCCGGCCGGCCGTCGCACAGCCACTCCAGACCCGGACCGCAATATCCGGTCGGAGCCGGGCTCGCCATGGCCCGGACCGCCGTGGTGGACCGGCCGGACGCCACCGTACGGCTCGCGGGCTGCTGCACCCCCGCACCACCCGACGCCGTCACCGGATTCGTGGTGCGCGGCGGCGCCGTCACCGTCCACCGGCTGGAATGTCCCGCCGTCGCCCGGATGCAGTCGGTCGGCCGGTCGCCGGTCGGGGTGAGCTGGGAAGACTCCACCGAGTGCCGGGTCACGCTGATCGCCGAGTCCTTCGGGCGCCCCCGGCTGCTCGCCGATCTCACCGAGGCCATCGCGACGGCGGACGCGGCGATCATCGCCGCCACCGTCGAACCGCCCAGCGAACAGCGTGTCCGGCACACCTACACCCTGCAACTCCCCGACGCGGCCGGGCTGCCCGCCCTGATGCGCGCCATGCGTGATGTGCCCGGGGTGTACGACGTGAGCCGCGCCCGGCATCCCGCAGCCACCGTCTGACGCCGACGGGCGGGGGCCGTCCGCCGTGCGCCGCCAGCCGTCCGCCATGCGCTCTCATTCGGGTGGCGCGGCGCGCGCCGCGCCTGCCCAGCGGGAAGTCGCTGGTAGCGGTAGTCCATGCCGTTCATCTCGCGCCGTCTGCGGGCCGCCCTGCTGGTCACCGCATCAGCCACCCTCGTCGCAGCCACCCTCCCCTCACCCGTGCCGCTCGGTATCGGTGATCCGCTCTTCCCCCATCTCGGCAACCCCGGGTACGACGTCCGCGCCTACGACATCGGACTGACCTACCACGGCGACAACAGCAAGCCGCTGGACGCCGTCACCAGGATCGACGCGCGGACCACCGAGCCGCTCGACCGGATCAACCTCGACTTCACCCGGGGCACCGTCCGCGGCGTCGAAGTCAACAGTCTGCGCACCGACTTCGCCGTCAAGGACGAGGACCTGGTCATCGAGCCAACGGGCCGTCTCCCCGCCGGGGTGCCGCTGCGCATCACCGTCCGGCACACCAGCGACCCCAGCGGCGACCCCGGCAGCGGCGGCTGGCTGCGTACCGCCGACGGCCTCGCCATGGCCAATCAGGCCGACGCCGCGCACCGGGTCTTCCCCAGCAACGACCACCCAGCCGACAAGGCCTACTTCACCTTCCGGGTCACCGCGCCCAAGGACCTCACCGTCGTGGCCAACGGACTGCCCACCGGCACGGCCAGGCACGGCGCCGGCACCACCTGGACCTACCGGACCGAACACCCCATGGCCACCGAACTGGCCCAGGTCTCCATCGGGCACTCCTCCGTCCTGCGCCGGACCGGCCCGCACGGACTGCCGGTACGCGACGTGGTGCCCGCCGCAGATCGCAAGCGCCTCGAACCCTGGCTCAGCAAGACCCCAGCCCAGCTGGAGTGGATGGAACAGCAGGTCGGCCGCTACCCCTTCGAGACGTACGGACTGCTCGTCGCCGCCACCGACACCGGCTTCGAACTGGAGACCCAGACGCTCTCGCTCTTCGAGCGGTCCCTGTTCACCGGGACCGGCCATCCCGAGTGGTACCTCGACTCGATCATGGTCCACGAGCTCGCCCACCAGTGGTTCGGCGACAGCGTCTCCCCGCGGAACTGGTCCGACCTGTGGCTCAACGAAGGACACGCCGTCTGGTACGAGGCCCGCTACGCCGAAGAGCACGCCGACCAGCCGCTGGAGAGCCGGATGCGAGAGGCATACACCAGGTCCGACGGCTGGCGCGCGGCCGGCGGCCCGCCGGCCCGTCCCGACGTCCCGGAACCCGGCCAGAAGCTCAGCCTGTTCCGGCCGGTGGTGTACGACGGCAGCGCACTGATCCTCTACGCGCTGCGCCAGGAGATCGGCGCGAGCGCGTTCGACCGGCTGGAGCGCAGCTGGGTGCGCGAGCACCGGGACTCCAACGCCACCACCGAGGACTTCGTCCGGCTGGCCTCCCGGACCGCGGGCCGCGACCTGACCTCCTTCCTCGACGGCTGGCTGTACGGGGAGAAGACCCCGCCGATGCCGGGGCACCCGGACTGGCAGAGCACCGCGCCCGCCGCACGGCGATAAACCCGGGTGACTGCTGAGGCGCGGCCGTGCCACTATCGACGGGTCGCCGCGGCGGCCGGACCGGAGATCCCCGACAGCGGGAATCATCGGAAGGGGTCACGCGTTGTGACTTGTGTAACGGACTTCCAACGACGTAAGGATCCAATGACCTCCTCTTCCTCCCTTCCCCAGGACGCGCAGGATGCGCGGAGCGCTACGGAGAATGTCACCGAAAGCCTCACCGAGAGCCTTCGGGCCGACGCCCTGATGGAAGAGGACGTCGCCTGGAGCCACGAGATCGACGGAGAGCGGGACGGCGAGCAGTTCGACCGCTCCGAGCGTGCCGCGCTGCGGCGTGTGGCAGGACTCTCCACCGAGCTCGAAGATGTCACCGAGGTCGAGTACCGACAGCTGCGCCTGGAGCGCGTGGTGCTGGTCGGCGTCTGGACATCGGGGACCGTGCGTGACGCGGAGAATTCCCTCGCGGAGCTGGCCGCACTGGCGGAGACGGCGGGCGCCCAGGTGCTCGACGCCGTTTTCCAGCGCCGCGACAAGCCGGACCCGGCCACCTACATCGGTTCGGGCAAGGCGCTGGAGCTGCGCGACATCGTCCTCGAATCGGGGGCCGACACCGTCGTCTGCGACGGTGAGCTCAGCCCCGGCCAGCTGATTCACCTGGAAGACGTCGTCAAGGTCAAGGTGGTCGACCGGACCGCCCTGATCCTCGACATCTTCGCCCAGCACGCCAAGTCCCGAGAGGGCAAGGCGCAGGTCTCGCTGGCACAGATGCAGTACATGCTGCCGCGGCTGCGCGGCTGGGGCCAGTCGCTCTCCCGGCAGATGGGCGGCGGCGGTTCCAGCGGTGGTGGCGGCATGGCCACCCGTGGCCCCGGTGAGACCAAGATCGAGACGGACCGGCGCCGGATCCGCGAGAAGATGGCGAAGATGCGCCGGGAGATCGCGGAGATGAAGACGGGCCGCGAGATCAAGCGTCAGGAGCGCAAGCGCAACAAGGTGCCGTCGGTCGCCATCGCCGGCTACACCAATGCGGGCAAGTCCTCGCTGCTGAACCGGCTCACCGGTGCGGGTGTCCTGGTGGAGAACGCACTGTTCGCCACCCTGGACCCGACCGTGCGCCGGGCCGAGACGCCGGGCGGCCGGCTCTACACTCTGGCCGACACCGTCGGGTTCGTACGGCATCTGCCGCACCACCTCGTCGAGGCGTTCCGCTCCACCATGGAGGAGGTCGGCGAGTCCGACCTGATCCTGCACGTGGTGGACGGTTCCCACCCCGCTCCGGAGGAGCAGCTCGCCGCGGTGCGCGAGGTGATCCGCGAAGTGGGTGCGGTGGACGTGCCCGAGATCGTGGTGATCAACAAGGCGGACGCGGCCGATCCTCTGGTGCTCCAGCGACTGCTGCGCATCGAGAAGTACGCGATCGCCGTCTCGGCGCGCACCGGTGCCGGTATCGACGAGCTGCTCGCGCTCATCGACACCGAGCTGCCGCGGCCGTCGGTCGAGATCGACGCGCTCGTGCCGTACATCCAGGGCGGACTCGTCTCCCGGGTGCATGCCGAGGGCGAGGTGATCTCCGAGGAGCACACGTCGGAGGGCACCCGCCTCAAGGCGCGGGTGCACGAGGAACTGGCTGCCGAGCTCTCCTCGTTCGTCCCCGTGGCGCACTGATCGCGGCGCAAGACGCTCAGCAGAAGGCCCGCCCCCGGCCGGGGGCGGGCCTTCGGGCTTCACCGGGTGCCGGTGGCCGTCAGCGACCGGAGAACTTCTCGCTCATCGTGGTGAAGACGTCCTTCGCGCCCGGACCCAGGTGGGGACCGGCGAGCCAGCCGGCGGTCACCGGTCCGATGGAGGTGTTGGAAACCGGCACTGACTTGCCGTCGCTGCCCTTCCTGAACCAACCACCGCCGGACGACCCACCCGTCATGGTGCAGCCGATGCGGGTCCGCCGCCGAAAATTTCCATGAACGTGTCATGCGGCTCGGTGGCCGGACCGGCGGCCACCGAAGATGCAGGGCCCCACCCTATGACGGTCCGGAGCGTGCTCCCCGCCACCACGGAGAGGGGCCCTGGGCGCTCAACTGCCGCGCCCAGGGCCCCTGATGTTCCGTACCGGAACCGTCGAACGTCACCGGAAACGGGCCGGGTGACGGTCCGTCGTCACTCTCCCGCGTACTTCTTGCTGACCGACTCGTAGACGCCCTTGGCCTCCTTGCCGAACCGCGGCCCCGCCAGCCAGCCGGCGGTCACCGGTCCGATGGAGGTGTTCGAGACCAGCGCGGGCTTGCCGTCCTGCCCCTGCGCGACCCAGCCACCGCCCGAGGAACCGCCGGTCATGGTGCAGCCGATGCGGTACATCGTCGGGTCCTGCGCCGTCAGCGAGAGCCGGCCCGGTGTGTCCGCGCACTGGAAGGCCTTCTGACCGTCGTACGGCGGAGCGGCCGGGAAACCGGTCGCCGTCATGCTGTCGATCTTCGGCACGGCCGGAGCGTTGAACTCTACGGGCAGCGCGGAACCGACCGTCTCCTCCAGGGACTTGCCCGTCGAACCCTTCTCCGGCGTCACGTGCAGCACCGCGAAGTCGTACGGCGCGCCCAGTCCGCCCGTCGAGGAACCCTGCGAGATCCACTGGTCGGACGTCTGCGCCCAGGTGCCCCACCACACGCCGTAGGGGGCGATCTCCTGCTTGGTCGCCTTCTTCAGCTCGGCCAGGGAAAGGCCCTGGTTGTTGTACGAGGGCACGAAGGCGATGTTGCGGTACCAGCCGCCCTTCTTGCCCGCGTGCACACAGTGCCCGGCGGTCCACACCAGGTTGGACTTCCCGGGGTGCGCCGGGTCCTTCACCACGGTCGCGGAACAGACCATGGAGCCCTCGGGGCCGTCGAAGAGCAGCTTCCCGGACTCGGCGGCATTGGCGTGGTACGGCGTTCCGACGCCCGCGGCGCGGACCGGCGCGGGCGTCGGGTCCGTCACGCCCTCGTCACCCGAGATGTCGTTGTCGACCGGCCTCTCGGGCGACTTGTCCGCATCGCGCATCCGGTCCGGGTCCCAGAGGTCCTCGATGATCGGGTTGACGTAGTCCTTGGCCTCACGCAGCCATTTGTCCCTGTCCCAGTTCTTCCACTCGCCGTTCCTCCACTGGTCGAGGTCGATCCCGTGTTCCTTGAGCCGGTCCTTCAGATCGTCAGGAATCGTGATCTTGCCGTCCGACGGCTGGCCGGCCGGGACGCCGGCCTTGTCGCTCGCGTTGTCCTCCTCGGGCCCGCAGGCCGTGGCGGTGAGCGCGAGGACCGCGGTGACCGCGGCCACGGCGAGCACCGACGAACGCCGACGGCCCGGCCTCCCCCGGCGTGCGGAGAGAACCGGTCGAATGAGTCGCATGTGGTGATCCCCCTGGGACTTCGTAACTCAACACTTCTGTACTGCACTGCGGTATTGCTCCGAGCCGTCCGCTCCGAACACCCTGCGGACTCCCGGACAGCTGTCCGGGGTCCTGTGCGGCCCCCACTATGCCGGTGCCGATGGGGACGGTGAGCGGCAGGGCCGCGGTTCCGCCCCCGCAAGGATCTTCGGATTTACCCGTGATCCGCCGCGCCCGGCGTCGTTGGTACGTGCGAGGGACCCGGGGAGAGCGTTCAACCCCGAACTCCGTCCGCGCACCGACGTACTGAGGTGCAACGCAACCGTTACCGCGGGAGGACCGACAGCCGTGGCCGTGACCGAACCAGCCCCGGTGGCAGCACCGGCGGTGCACGAGGGGATCCTGCGCCGCCAGTCCCTGCGCGAATCCGCCGCCCGTACCTATGCGCGGTCACTGCCGATCGTGCCGGTGCGGGCCCGCGGACTGACCATCGAGGGCGCGGACGGGCGGCGGTATCTCGACTGCCTCTCCGGAGCCGGCACCCTGGCACTCGGCCACAACCACCCGGTCGTCCTGGAGGCGATCAAGAAGGTCATCGACTCGGGTGCGCCGCTGCATGTGCTCGACCTCGCCACCCCGGTCAAGGACGCCTTCACCACGGAGCTGTTCGCCACCCTGCCGCCGCGGTTCGCCGACAATGCCCGGATCCAGTTCTGCGGACCGGCGGGCACGGACGCGGTCGAGGCGGCGTTCAAGCTGGTCCGCGGCGCGACCGGCCGCAGCGGCCTGCTCGCCTTCACCGGCGCCTACCACGGAATGACCGCGGGAGCCCTCGCCGCATCGGGCGGCGCCGAGGACGTACGGGTGACCAGGCTGCCCTTCCCGCGCGACTACCGCTGCCCCTTCGGCATCGGCGGCGAGCGCGGCGCGGAGCTCGCTGCCCGGTGGACCGAGAACCTCCTGGATGACCCCAAGGCGGGCACACCCGCACCTGCCGGGATGATCCTCGAACCGGTACAGGGGGAGGGCGGCGTGAACCCCGCCCCCGACGGCTGGATGCGCCGGATGCGGGAGATCACCGAGGCCCGCTCCGTCCCGCTGATCGCCGACGAGGTCCAGACGGGGGTCGGCCGCACCGGTGCCTTCTGGGCGGTCGAGCACAGCGGAATCGTGCCCGATGTGATGGTCCTCTCCAAGGCGATCGGCGGTTCCCTCCCGCTCGCTGTGATCGTCTACCGCTCCGAACTCGACACCTGGCAGCCGGGCGCCCACGCCGGCACCTTCCGGGGCAACCAGCTCGCGATGGCGGCGGGCACGGCCACCCTGGCCTTCGTACGGGAGAACCGCCTCGCCGAACGCGCCGCGACCCTCGGCGCCCGCATGCTCGCCCGTCTCCAGGCGCTGGCCACCGACCACCCCGCGATCGGCGACGTACGCGGACGCGGCCTGATGATCGGGATCGAGCTGGTCGACCCGGAGGCCACCGCTCCGGGTGACGGCCCCGAGCCCCCGCCGGCGCCCGCCCTCGCCGCCGCCGTCCAGCAGGAGTGCCTGCGCCGCGGGCTCATCGTCGAACTCGGCGGACGCCACTCCACCGTCGTACGCCTCCTGCCTCCCCTCACACTCACCGACGAACAGGCAACAGCGGTCGTTGACCGCCTCGCCGACGCCCTGGCAGCCGCCGAGCGGCTGCCGCACCACCGCACCACGACCGGGTCGATCCGCTGACCCCGGACACCCTTACAAGAAAGACCGCCGTGAACCCCACCCCCGCGCCCCAGGCCGACGGCTCTCCCCCCACCCAGCAGCTCGCCGGCCCCCTCGTCGTCGAACAGTCCACCGTGCCGCGCCAGATGACGGCACCGCCCGACGAGCGGTACACCCAGCACTGCACGGCCACCGGCAGGGCGACGGCCGACCCGCTCGACCACCCGGATCCGCTGCGGGCCGCCGACACCGCGGGCTCGGAGAGTCTGCTGCGCTGCTGGGTCCGGGAGACCGGTCAACCCGGCCCGGACGGCCGCACGCTGCGGATCCCCCTCCCCACCAGCGGAACGGCCCTGCTCGTCCCCGTGCTCTACTGGTCGGTCACGGGCTGCCACCGCTTCGGCCCGCCCGTCCTGGAGGGCGCGCCAGAAGGAGCACCGCCCGCCGACGCCGTCACCGTCGCCGCTCTCCTGGGCCGCGAGGCCGACTGCGAGGAGGGCACCGACACGGTGGCCCGGGTGGCCGACTCGGTACGGCGCACCGCCGGCTTCATCGCCGAACGGCGCCGCGACCCCCACGCCCCGGCCGAGGCGGACCTCTTCCTCACCGCGGAGCAGTCGCTGCTGCTCGGACACCCGCTGCACCCCACCCCCAAGAGTCGCGAAGGGCTCTCCGACGCCGAGTCCCGCCTCTACTCACCCGAGTCGCACGGCTCCTTCCCGCTGCACTGGATGGCCGTCGACCGGTCCGTGCTGGCCACCGACTCCGCATGGACCTACGGGGGCCGCCCCGTGCCGGCCACCGAGCTGCTCACCTCCCACGTCGCGGGTCTGCGCCTTCCCGGCAACACCGCACCGATTCCGCTCCACCCCTGGCAGGCCCGCGAGCTCGCACACCGCCCCGAGGTGGCTGCCCTGCTCGACGCCGGACTCCTCCACGACCTGGGACCGCACGGCGGCCGCTGGCACCCCACCTCCTCGGTCCGTACCGTGCACCGGCCCGGTGCCGAGGTCATGCTCAAGCTCTCCCTGGGTGTACGCATCACCAACTCCCGCCGGGAGAACCTCCGCAAGGAACTCCACCGCGGCGTGGAGGTACACCGGCTGCTCCGCACCGGGCTCGCCACGCGGTGGCACGCCGCCCACCCGGGCTTCGACATCGTCCGCGACCCGGCCTGGCTCGCCGTCGACGGCCCGGACGGCGAACCCGTGCGGGGGCTCGATGTGATGCTCCGTCACAACCCCTTCGGGCCGCACGACGACGCGGTCTGCATCGCGGCCCTGACCGCCCCGCGTCCTTGGCCGGGCAGGGCCGGCATGCACTCGCGCCTCGCCGAGATCGTTCACTCGCTGGCCGCCTTCACCGGAAGGACCGCGGGCGCGGTCGCCGCGGAGTGGTTCCTGCGCTACCTGGACCGCGTCGTGCGCCCCGTGCTCTGGCTCGACGGCCACGCGGGCGTTGCGCTCGAAGCGCACCAGCAGAACACCCTGGTGCTGCTCGGCCCCGAGGGCTGGCCGGTCGGCGGCCGATACCGTGACAACCAGGGCTACTACTTCCGTGAGTCCCACCGCGCGGCGCTGGAGCACCGGCTCCCCGGCATCGGATCGGTCAGCGACACCTTCGTCTCCGACGCGGTCACCGACGAACGCTTCGCCTACTACCTCGGCATCAACAATGTGTTCGGCCTGATCGGAGCGTTCGGCGCCCAGCACCTCGCCGACGAACGCGTACTCGTCGCGGCCTTCCGCCGATTCCTCGGCTCGGCCACCACCCTGGGCTCGCCGCTCTCCACCCACCTGCTGGAAAAGCCCCATCTGCGGTGCAAGGCCAACCTGCTGACCCGGATGCACGGCCTGGACGAACTCGTCGGCCCCGTCGACACCCAGTCCGTCTACGTCACCATTGCCAACCCCCTGTGTACCTGAGGAACATGACCCCCTCCTGACCCGCCGAGAGGAGAGCGACACCGTGGCCAGCGCCGATGCTCAGCCCGACGCCACTGCCGGCCCTGCCCCACCGGCCGACACGAGTGCCGAGGACACCCTGGACCTGGAGCTCCCCGAGGAACTCCTCGCCCTGTTCGGGGAGGACCCCCCGGTCACCGAGGGCGACGCGGGCCGGGCAGCAGGTGCGCGGCCGGCCGTGAGCGGGGCCGCCTCCTCCGATCTGCTCGACCGCCCGGCCGACTGGCGACCGGTCACCACCCCCGCCGGAGTCCTCCAACTCGTGCCTGTGCGACTGGAACGCGACCTCGCCGTACTGAGCCGCTGGATGAACGACCCCGCGGTCGCGGCCTTCTGGGAACTCGCCGGACCCGAAGCCGTCACCGCCGCCCATCTGCGCCCTCAACTCGACGGCGACGGACGCAGCGTCCCCTGCCTCGGCGTGCTGGCGGGCGTCCCCATGAGCTACTGGGAGATCTACCGCGCGGATCTCGATCCGCTGGCACGCCACTACCCGGCCCGTCCGCATGACACCGGAATCCACCTGCTCATCGGCGGTGTGAACAACCGCGGACGCGGCCTCGGTACCACCCTGCTGCGCGCCGTCGCCGACCTCGTGCTCGACAACCGCCCCCGGTGCGCACGTGTGGTCGCGGAACCCGACCTTCGTAACACCCCGTCCGTCTCCGCCTTCCTGAGTGCCGGCTTCCGCTTCTCTGCGGAACTCGACCTCCCCGACAAACGAGCCGCCCTGATGGTCCGCGACCGAACCCATCGTGCCCAGCTGTGAACGAACTGCCACCCACCTCACACCGCTCGAACCCCATCGGTTCCATCCCGAGGAGTCCCCGTGCCGAAATATCCCGAGAGCCATGATGAAGCGAAGTCCGCCGAGCTGCTCAGCACACCGGAACTGAACCGGGCGGTCTGGGACCGGGCCGCCGCCCGACTGCTCGCGAAGATGCTCGCCCAGTTCGCCTACGAGGAAGTCGTCGTGCCGGTCCGGCAGGCCGGCGGAGGCGATGGGTACACCCTCGGCCTCGACGACGGCGGAACACTCGGCTTCAGCGCCCGGCGGGGCGTGTACGGGAGCTGGCACATCGCCCCGGACTCGATCCTGGAGATGCCCGGGAGCACACCCGGAGCAGCGGTCGAGTCGGGGTGTACCGACGACGAGCGGCCGGGCGGCCGGAGCACCGAGGCCGTCCCCTTCCACGATCCCCTCCAGTTCCTCGTACGCGCCCGCCGGCTCCTGGACATCGACGGCGCCACCCTCGGCCACCTCATCCGTGAGATCACCACCACCCTCACCGCCGACGCCCGGCTCGACCACACCGCGCTCCCCGCCGCCCGGCTGGCCGAGCTCGACTACGCCGAGTTGGAAGGGCACCAGACCGGCCACCCCTGGCTCGTCGCCAACAAGGGCCGCCTCGGTTTCTCCGCCGCCGACGCCTCGCGCCACGCCCCCGAGGCCCGCAAGCCCCTCACGCTGCCGTGGATCGCGGTCTCCACGAGGATCGCCGCCTACCGCGGAGTGGCCCGCCTGGCCGGACCGGAACAGTTGTACGCCCAGGAGCTCGACCCGCCGGTCCGCGACTCCTTCGCCGCCGTGCTCCGCACCCGCGGCCTCGACCCCGCCGGCTACCTCTGCCTTCCCGTACACCCCTGGCAGTGGGACGAATGGATCGTTCCGGTCTTCGCCCCCGCCATCGCCGCCGGTGACATCGTTCCGCTGCACGCCGACGCGGACCTCAGGCTGCCGCAGCAGTCCATCCGCACCTTCAGCAATGTGGCCCGCCCCGACCGGCACACCGTCAAGCTGCCCCTGTCGATCCTCAACACACTGGTCTGGCGGGGACTGCCGAGCGAACGCACCCTAGCCGCCCCCGCCGTCACCAACTGGGTCCACGGCCTGCGCGACCAGGACGCCTTTCTGCATGACACCTGCGGGGTCATCCTGCTCGGCGAGGTGGCCTCGGTGGCGGTCGAGCATCCGCTCTACGACCACCTTCCCGAGGCCCCGTACCAGTTCAAGGAGATCCTCGGCGCGATCTGGCGCGAACCCCTCCAGCCCCGGCTCGCGCCCGGCGAGCGGGCCCGGACCCTCGCCTCGCTGCTCCACACCGATCCGCAGGGCCGCGCCTTCACGGCCGAGCTCGTCGACCGGTCCGGTCTGACGCCCACCGCCTGGCTGACCCGCCTCTTCGCCGCGCTGCTGCCGCCACTGCTGCACTTCCTCTACCGGTACGGCACGGTGTTCTCCCCACACGGCGAGAACGCCATCGTGGTCTTCGACGACCAGGACGTGCCGGTGCGCCTGGCGATCAAGGACTTCGTCGACGACGTGAACGTCAGCGCCCGGCCGCTGCCGGAGCACGAGTCGATGCCCGAGGACGTACGCCGCGTCCTGCTCACCGAGGAACCTTCTTTCCTCACCCAGTTCATCCACGCCGGACTGTTCATCGGGGTGTTCCGCTTTCTGTCGCCGCTCTGCGAGGAACAGATGGGGGTTGCGGAGGACGATTTCTGGTCACTCGTCCGCGCCGAGATTCTGCGCCACCACGCCCGTTTCCCCGAGCTCAAGGAGCGGTTCGAGATGTTCGACCTGCTGACCCCCCGCATCGCACGCCTCTGTCTGAACCGCAACCGCCTGCACGTCGACGGGTACCGGGACCGCCCCCAGCGCCCGCACGCGGCCATCCACGGGACCGTTCCCAATCCGCTGCACCCCTCCGCCGGAGTCCGGGAGTGACCGCTGTTGTCAGTGCGGCACCGTACGCTGGTCGCGCTATGACGAAGCCATCCCTCCCCGAGCTCCTGCACGCCGCCGTGACCGCCGTCGGCGGTACGGAACGACCAGGCCAGGCCGCCATGGCCGGGGCCGTTGCCGAGGCCGTCGACGACAATTCCCATCTGCTCGTCCAGGCCGGCACCGGCACCGGCAAGTCGCTCGGCTACCTGGTGCCCGCGCTGGCCCACGGGGAGCGGGTGGTGGTGGCCACGGCGACGCTGGCGCTCCAGCGCCAGCTCGTGGAGCGCGACCTGCCGCGCACGGTCGACGCCCTGCATCCGCTGCTGCGGCGGCGCCCTCAGTTCGCCATGCTCAAGGGCCGGTCGAACTACCTCTGTCTGCACCGGCTCCACGAAGGGGTGCCGCAGGAAGAGGAGGAGGGGCTCTTCGACCAGTTCGAGGCCGCAGCCCCGTCGAGCAAGCTCGGCCAGGATCTGCTCCGGCTCCGTGACTGGTCCGACGAGACCGAGTCCGGCGATCGTGACGACCTCACTCCCGGGGTCTCCGACCGGGCCTGGGCCCAGGTCTCGGTCTCCTCCCGCGAATGCCTGGGTGCAAGCAAGTGCGCGTACGGCGCGGAGTGCTTCGCCGAGATGGCCCGTGAGCGGGCCAAGCTCGCCGATGTCGTCGTCACCAACCACGCCCTCCTCGCCATCGACGCCATCGAGGGCGCCCCGGTGCTCCCGCAGCACGAGGTGCTGATCGTCGACGAGGCCCATGAGCTGGTCTCCAGGGTCACCGGAGTGGCCACCGGCGAGCTCACCCCCGGCCAGGTCAACCGCGCGGTGCGCCGCGCCGCGAAGCTGGTCGACGAGAAGGTCGCCGACGCGCTGCAGACCGCGTCGGAAGGGTTCGAGCGGGTCATGGAGCTGGCGCTTCCCGGCCGTCTGGAAGAGGTCCCCGAGGACCTCGGCTACGCACTGCTGGCGCTGCGCGACGCCGCGCGCACCGTGATCTCGGCCCTGGGCGCCACGCGCGACAAGTCCGTCCAGGACGAGGACGCCGTCCGCAAGCAGGCCCTGGCATCGGTGGAGACGATCCACGGCGTCGCCGAGCGGATCACCCAGGGCTCGGAGTACGACGTCGTCTGGTACGAGCGCCATGACCGCTTCGGCGCCTCCCTGCGGGTCGCACCGCTCTCCGTCTCGGGGCTGCTGCGCGAGAAGCTGTTCACCGAGCGCTCCGTCGTCCTGACCTCGGCCACGCTCAAGCTCGGCGGGGATTTCAACGGGGTGGGGGCCTCGCTCGGCCTGGCTCCCGAAGGCACCGGGGGCGACGACATGCCGCAGTGGAAGGGGCTCGATGTCGGCTCGCCGTTCGACTACCCCAAGCAGGGCATCCTGTACGTCGCCAGGCATCTGGCCACACCGGGGCGGGACAGCTCCCGCACCGACATGCTGGACGAGCTCGCCGAGCTGGTGGAGGCGGCGGGCGGGCGCACCCTCGGGCTCTTCTCCTCCATGCGCGCGGCCCAGGCCGCCGCCGAGGAGCTGCGCGGCCGGCTGGACAAGCCGATCCTGCTGCAGGGCGAGGAGACGCTGGGCGAGCTGATCAAGAATTTCGCCGCCGACCCCGAGACCTGTCTCTTCGGCACGCTGTCGCTCTGGCAGGGCGTCGATGTGCCGGGGGCCAGCTGCCAGCTGGTGGTCATGGACCGGATCCCGTTCCCACGTCCCGACGATCCGCTGATGAGCGCGCGCCAGAAGGCGGTCGAGGAGGCGGGCGGCAATGGCTTCATGGCCGTCGCGGCGACGCACGCCGCGCTGCTGATGGCCCAGGGCGCCGGCCGACTCGTCCGGGCCACGGGCGACAAGGGCGTGGTCGCCGTGCTCGACCCGCGCCTGGCCAACGCCCGGTACGGCAGCTATCTGCGCGCCTCGCTGCCCGACTTCTGGCACACCACCGACCGCAATCAGGCGCGCCGCTCACTCGCGGCGATCGATGCGGCGGCCAAGGCGGACGGCAAGTAGTCGGCCCCGGGAGGTCGGCTGCATGGCAGGACCCCGGGATCGGCGCAGTGGATCCCGGGGCCCTGGTCGGAAGCAGCGGGCTTCACACCCGCCGCAGTACCGCCACCACCTTGCCGAGGATCGTCGCCTCGTCGCCCGGGATCGGCTGGTACGCGGAGTTGTGCGGGAGCAGCCAGACATGGCCGTCCTCCCGCTTGAAGCGCTTGACGGTGGCCTCGCCGTCCAGCATGGCCGCCACGATGTCGCCGTTCTCCGCGACGGGCTGGCGGCGTACGGTGACCCAGTCGCCGTCGCAGATGGCCGCCTCGATCATCGAGTCACCCACGACCTTCAGCACGAACAGCTCGCCGTCACCGACGAGCTGGCGGGGGAGGGGGAAGACATCCTCGACGGACTCCTCGGCGAGGATCGGGCCACCGGCGGCGATCCGGCCCACCAGCGGCACGTACGACGCCGCGGGCTTGCCGGTCGTATCGGTGGGCTGCGAGCTGGGCTGGTCCGAACCGCGGACCTCGTACGCCCGCGGGCGGTGGGGGTCGCGACGCAGGAAGCCCTTCCGCTCCAGGGCCATCAGCTGGTGGGCGACGGAGGACGTGCTGGACAGGCCCACCGCCTGACCGATCTCCCGCATCGAGGGCGGGTAACCGCGCCGCTGCACGGAATCCCGGATCACCTCGATCACTCGCCGCTGCCGGTCCGTGAGCCCCGAGCTGTCCGCCCGGATTCCAGGAGGCCGGCCGGGCAACGAGCGCGCTGGGCGCGCGGGCTCTGGCCCCTCCATGTTCGTGACTGCGTCATTCATGGCATGCACCGGCTCGAATCGGCTCTGGGAGCGGTCCTGGGCAGTGATGGTGGCACTGTCTGCGGTGGTGGTCACGTCGGCCCCTCTCGAATGGTCTCCCTAGCTGGACAACGGTAGTAGCTTTCGAAAGGTTGCGCCAAACACACGTTCGAGTGAAAAACGAATAAAAGTCTGCCGTGTGTTCTCTGCCGGGTGTATGTGCGATGACCGAGTGACTGGCAATCCAGCCGCGGACCGACCCTCAATTCGCGCTTTTACGGTAGCGGTCGACGGGGTCGCGCCGTCCTGCGGGGTGGCCGCCGGGCCATTGTCCGGGTCCGACAAGGAGAGCCCCGCGATCCTGGCGGCCCTGCGGTTCCCGTAACCTCTTGGGCGGTCGTACGCTGCCTGCCGGTCGCTCGTACTGCGCGACACGCGGTAGGGCCGAATGCGCGACCAAACCCAAGATCTAGTGGTTGGATTGCTCCAGCCGCCCAGAAGTTGTGGTCCCCGGTCCGCCGAGGGGTGTGGCCATCGCCTATGCTTGTGACAGCTTCGCAGGGCCCCGACGGGCCCTGGAGAGGCTATTGAGTCGTGCTGTGAAGGAGGGTTGGGAGCCATGCACTGCCCCTTCTGCAGGCACCCCGACAGCCGGGTCGTCGACAGTCGCACCACCGACGACGGCACGTCGATCCGTCGCCGCCGCCAGTGCCCCGACTGCTCCCGCCGTTTCACGACGGTGGAGACCTGTTCGCTGATGGTGGTGAAGCGCAGCGGTGTGACCGAACCCTTCAGTCGCACCAAGGTCATCTCCGGCGTGCGCAAGGCGTGTCAGGGCCGACCGGTCACCGAGGACGCCCTCGCCAAGCTCGGCCAGCGGGTCGAGGAGGCGGTGCGTGCCACCGGCAGCGCCGAGCTGACCACTCATGACGTGGGCCTGGCCATTCTCGGCCCCCTGCAGGAACTCGACCTCGTCGCGTACCTGCGCTTCGCGTCCGTGTACCGGGCGTTCGACACACTCGAAGACTTCGAGGCCGCCATCGCGGAACTCCGTGAGCGGTGGCCTTCGGCGGAGGAACGCGGGAAGGGCGAGATCGTTGAGGTCCCCGTTCCCGCCGTCGCCGCCGACTGATCGGCGCCGGCCGGTCGGCACGGTTCCGTGGATCGGCGGCAGGGCGGCTGCATAGACCTGCTCCGGGCGCTCCGCGTGGCGTCCGAGGCATCAGAGACAGACTGTGCCCCGGGAAGTTCTGGGCACTTCAGGGCGTTTTTGCCCACATATGGGAGGCGGCATGACAGAGACGGCGAGCGGCCCGGCACGAGGTTCCCGAGCCAAGGGAGCCAAGTCGAGCAAGGGTCTGCGTATCGAGCGCATCCACACCACCCCCGGCGTACATCCGTACGACGAGGTGGCGTGGGAGCGCCGTGACGTCGTCATGACCAACTGGCGCGACGGCTCGATCAACTTCGAGCAGCGTGGCGTCGAGTTCCCCGACTTCTGGTCGGTGAACGCGGTCAACATCGTCACCAGCAAGTACTTCCGCGGGGCCGTCGGCACCCCGCAGCGCGAGACCGGTCTGCGCCAGCTCATCGACCGGATCGTGAAGACGTACCGCAAGGCCGGTGAGGACAACGGCTACTTCGCCTCTCCCGCGGACGCCGAGATCTTCGAGCACGAGCTGGCCTACGCCCTCCTGCACCAGATCTTCAGCTTCAACTCGCCGGTCTGGTTCAACGTCGGAACGCCCCAGCCGCAGCAGGTCTCCGCCTGTTTCATCCTGGCCGTCGACGACTCCATGGAGTCGATCCTCGACTGGTACAAGGAAGAGGGCATGATCTTCAAGGGCGGCTCCGGCGCCGGCCTGAACCTCTCCCGTATCCGTTCCTCCAAGGAGCTGCTGTCCTCCGGGGGCAACGCCTCCGGCCCGGTCTCCTTCATGCGCGGTGCCGACGCCTCCGCCGGGACGATCAAGTCCGGTGGCGCCACCCGGCGTGCGGCCAAGATGGTCATCCTCGATGTCGATCACCCCGACATCGAGAACTTCATCGAGACCAAGGTGAAGGAGGAGGAGAAGATCCGCGCCCTGCGTGACGCGGGCTTCGACATGGACCTGGGCGGCGACGACATCACGTCCGTCCAGTACCAGAACGCCAACAACTCGGTCCGGGTGAACGACGAGTTCATGAAGGCCGTCGAGTCCGGCGGCAAGTTCGGACTGCGCGCCCGCATGACCGGCGACGTCATCGAAGAGGTCGAGGCCAAGGCCCTCTTCCGCAAGATGGCCGAGGCTGCCTGGGCGTGCGCCGACCCGGGCATCCAGTACGACGACACCATCAACGCCTGGCACACCTGCCCGGAGTCCGGCCGGATCAACGGCTCGAACCCGTGCTCCGAGTACATGCACCTGGACAACACCTCGTGCAACCTCGCCTCGCTGAACCTGATGAAGTTCCTCAAGGACGACGGCAAGGGCAACCAGTCCTTCGAGTCCGAGCGCTTCGCCAAGGTCGTCGAGCTGGTCATCACCGCGATGGACATCTCCATCTGCTTCGCCGACTTCCCGACCCAGAAGATCGGCGAGAACACTCGCGCCTTCCGCCAGCTCGGCATCGGCTACGCCAACCTCGGCGCCCTGCTGATGGCGACCGGTCACGCCTACGACAGCGACGGCGGCCGTGCCCTCGCCGGTGCCATCACCTCGCTGATGACCGGTACCTCGTACAAGCGCTC
The DNA here is from genome assembly GCF_053594575.1 of Streptomyces sp. NPDC001880. NCBI lineage: Bacteria > Bacillati > Actinomycetota > Actinomycetes > Kitasatosporales > Streptomycetaceae > Streptomyces > Streptomyces sp. NPDC001880. Next base: position 15,499 of record NZ_JBSFET010000026.1, on the reverse strand, counting down.
CGCCGAGCTCGCCGCGGTCGTCGGCCCGTACGACGGCTACGCCCGCAACGCCGAGCCGCACCAGCGCGTCATGAAGCAGCACGCCGACGCCAACGCCGCGGCCGTCCACATGGACGACCTGGACAGCCCGATCTGGGCCGCCGCGACGGAGGCCTGGCAGGACGTCGTCCGCCTCGGCGCGAAGAACGGTTTCCGCAACGCGCAGGCCTCGGTCATCGCGCCCACCGGCACCATCGGTCTCGCGATGTCCTGCGACACGACCGGTCTTGAGCCCGACCTCGCCCTGGTCAAGTTCAAGAAGCTGGTCGGCGGCGGCTCGATGCAGATCGTCAATGGCACCGTCCCGCAGGCCCTGCGCCGCCTGGGCTACCACGAGGAGCAGATCGAGGCGATCGTCGCCCACATCGCCGAGCACGGCAATGTGATCGACGCCCCCGGCCTGAAGACCGAGCACTACGAGGTCTTCGACTGCGCGATGGGCGAGCGTTCCATCTCCGCGATGGGCCACGTGCGCATGATGGCCGCGATCCAGCCGTGGATCTCCGGCGCGCTCTCCAAGACGGTGAACCTGCCGGAGACGGCCACCGTCGAGGACGTCGAAGAGGTCTACTTCGAGGCGTGGAAGATGGGCGTCAAGGCGCTCGCGATCTACCGCGACAACTGCAAGGTCGGCCAGCCGCTCTCCGCGAAGACCAAGGAGAAGGAGGCGGTCACCGCCAAGGCCGAGGAGACCATTCGTACCGCGGTCGAGAAGGTCGTCGAGTACCGCCCGGTCCGCAAGCGCCTGCCCAAGGGCCGTCCCGGGATCACCACCTCCTTCACGGTCGGCGGCGCCGAGGGCTACATGACCGCCAACTCCTACCCGGACGACGGTCTCGGCGAGGTCTTCCTGAAGATGTCCAAGCAGGGCTCCACCCTCGCAGGCATGATGGACGCCTTCTCCATCGCTGTCTCGGTCGGTCTGCAGTACGGCGTTCCGCTGGAGACGTACGTCTCGAAGTTCACCAACATGCGCTTCGAGCCGGCCGGCATGACGGACGACCCGGACGTGCGGATGGCGCAGTCGATCGTCGACTACATCTTCCGCCGCCTCGCGCTGGACTTCCTGCCCTTCGAGACCCGCTCGGCACTCGGCATCCACTCGGCCGAGGAGCGTCAGCGCCACCTCGACACGGGTTCCTACGAGCCCTCCATCGAGGACGAGGAGCTGGACATCGAGAGCCTGGCCCAGTCCGCCCCGGTGCGGACGGAGCCGCTGAAGGCGGTGGCCGCGGTGCAGGAGGTGGAGAAGCCCGCCCCGAAGACCGCGCACACCTCGGCGGAGCTCGTCGAGATGCAGCTGGGCATCAGCGCGGACGCGCCGCTCTGCTTCTCCTGCGGTACGAAGATGCAGCGCGCCGGATCCTGCTACATCTGCGAGGGCTGTGGCTCGACCAGCGGTTGCAGCTGACCGGCCGACCAGCCGCCCGACGGCACGGGGCGCGTCGTCACGTGATGTGTCCGGGTAGCTGAACCGCAGCTCAGGAAGGGCGTCGACTTCCCGTCGGCGCCCTTCGTGGTGGTGCGGTCCCCGGTCGGCGCGCGGTGGTCCCCGCGGTGTGGCACCATCTCGCAGATGACCAGCAGACCCGATGAGGCGCAGCGCCTGCGCGACCTTGCGCGCCTGCGCCGCGTCCGTGACCGGATCGACCGGGAGTTCGCGCAACCGCTGGATGTCGAGGCGCTCGCCAGTGGCGTGCACATGTCGGCGGGGCACCTGAGCCGCGCGTTCCGGCAGGCGTACGGCGAGTCGCCCTACGGATACCTGATGACGCGGCGCATCGAGCGGGCGATGGCGCTGCTGCGGCGCGGCGATCTCAGCGTCACCGAGGTCTGTTTCACGGTCGGTTGCTCGTCGCTGGGCACCTTCAGCACGCGCTTCACGGAGCTGGTGGGCACGCCGCCCAGCGTCTACCGGCGCGAGGCCGCGCGTGCGACGGCGGGGATGCCGTCCTGCGTGGCGAAACAGGTCACCAGACCGATCAGGAATCGAGAAGCGCGGTCTCCCGGCCGCGATCTAGCGTGACGTCCATGGACATCACGATTCACTCCAGCTTCCTTCCGCACGAGGACCCGGAGGCCTCCGTGGCCTTCTACCGCGACATCCTGGGCTTCGAGATCCGCAAGGACGTCGGGTTCGGCGGGATGCGCTGGATCACGGTCGGCCCCGCCGGTCAGCCCGGCACGTCCGTCGTGCTGCATCCGCCGGCCGCGGATCCGGGTGTCACGGAGGAGGAGCGGCGCACCATCACCGAGATGATGGCCAAGGGCACCTACGCCTTCATCACCCTGGCCACCGCCGACCTCGACGGCACCTTCGACCGGCTCCGGGCCGGCGGCGCCGAGGTCGTCCAGAAGCCGACCGAGCAGCCGTACGGGATTCGCGACTGCGCCTTCCGCGATCCCGCCGGCAACCTCATCCGCATCAACGAGGTGCGCTGAACCGTCCGGCGATCGCGGTCGTGAGCCGCATGGACGAAGCAGAACCGGACGTACCGCTCGAAGCCCAGGACGCGGAGCCAGGCGACGCAGACGGAGACCGCGAGGGCGGCTCCGCCCGACAGATGGAGAAACGATGAGCATGGCCAAGAGGGCGGACACGCAGTCGCCTGCGCCGCACGCCGCCGACAGCCACGATCTGATCCGCGTGCACGGCGCGCGTGTGAACAACCTCAAGGACGTCAGCATCGAGATCCCGAAGCGCCGTCTGACGGTGTTCACCGGTGTCTCCGGCTCGGGCAAGAGCTCACTGGTGTTCGGTACCGTGGCCGCCGAGTCGCAGCGACTGATCAACGAGACGTACAGCGCCTTCGTGCAGGGCTTCATGCCGACCCTCGCGCGGCCCGAGGTCGACGTGCTCGACGGACTGACGACCGTGATCACCGTCGACCAGCAGCGCCTCGGCGCCGACCCCCGCTCCACGGTCGGCACCGCGACCGACGCCAACGCGATGCTGCGCATCCTCTTCAGCCGGCTCGGCAAGCCGTACATCGGCTCGCCCCAGGCGTTCTCCTTCAACGTCGCCTCGGTCCGGGCCAGCGGCGCGTTCAAGGTCGACCGCGGCGCCGACCGGACCAAGACCGTCAAGCGGACCTTCACCCGTACCGGCGGCATGTGCACCCGCTGCGAAGGCCGCGGCACGGTCTCCGACATCGACCTCACCCAGCTCTACGACGACTCCAAGTCGATCGCCGAGGGCGCGTTCACCATCCCCGGCTGGAAGTCGGACAGCTTCTGGACCGTGCGGGTCTACGCCGAGTCCGGCCTCCTCGACCCGGACAAGCCGATCCGCAGGTTCACCAAGAAGGAGATGCAGGACTTCCTCTACCGGGAGCCGACCAAGGTGAAGGTCGAGGGCGTCAATCTCACCTACGAGGGACTGATCCCCAAGATCCAGAAGTCCTTCCTGTCCAAGGACAAGGAGGCGTTGCAGCCGCACATCCGGGAATTCGTGGAGCGGGCGGTCACCTTCACCGCCTGCCCCGAGTGCGACGGCAGCCGGCTCAGCGAGGAAGCCCGCTCGTCGAAGATCGAGAAGCTGAGCATCGCCGATGCGTGCGCGATGCAGATCAACGACCTGGCCAAGTGGGTGCGCAGCCTCGACGACCCGTCGGTGGCACCGCTGCTCGCCGCGCTCCAGCGGACCCTCGACTCGTTCGTGGAGATCGGCCTCGGCTATCTTTCGCTCGACCGGCCGTCGGGCACGCTGTCGGGCGGCGAGGCGCAGCGCGTCAAGATGATCCGCCACCTCGGCTCCTCGCTCACCGATGTCACCTACGTCTTCGACGAGCCCACCATCGGTCTGCACCCCCATGACATCCAGCGGATGAACAACCTGCTGCTGCGGCTGCGGGACAAGGGAAACACCGTGCTCGTCGTGGAGCACAAGCCGCAGACGATCGCCATCGCCGACCATGTCGTCGACCTCGGCCCCGGCGCGGGCACGGCGGGCGGCACCGTCTGCTTCGAGGGCACCGTCGAGGGACTGCGGGCCGGCGACACCATCACCGGCCGCCATCTCGACGACCGGGCGGTCGTCAAGGAGACGGTGCGCGAGCCCACCGGGGTGCTGGAGATCCGAGGCGCGACGGCACACAACCTCCGCCACGTCGACGTCGACATCCCGCTCGGCGTGCTGACCGTCGTCACCGGCGTCGCGGGCTCCGGCAAGAGCTCGCTCGTGCACGGGTCGATCCCGGCGGGCGCGGACGTGGTCCCGGTCGACCAGGGGGCCATTCGCGGTTCGCGGCGGAGCAACCCGGCGACGTACACCGGACTGCTCGACCCGATCCGCAAGGCGTTCGCGAAGGCCAACGGCGTGAAGCCGGCGCTGTTCAGCTCCAACTCCGAGGGCGCATGCCCGACCTGCAACGGCGCCGGGGTCGTCTACACCGACCTGGCGATGATGGCGGGCGTCGCCACCACCTGCGAGGAGTGCGAGGGCAAGCGGTTCGAGGCTTCGGTGCTCGACTACCACCTCGGCGGCCGCGACATCAGCGAGGTGCTCGCGATGTCGGTGACCGAGGCCGAGAAGTTCTTCGGCGCCGGCGAGGCGCGCACCCCGGCTGCGCACAGGATCCTGGAGCGGCTCGCCGATGTCGGGCTCGGCTACCTCGGCCTCGGCCAGCCGCTCACCACGCTGTCCGGCGGCGAGCGGCAGCGGCTGAAGCTGGCGACCCACATGGCCGAGAAGGGCGGGGTGTACGTCCTCGACGAGCCGACCACCGGCCTCCACCTCGCCGATGTCGAGCAACTGCTCGGCCTGCTCGACCGGCTCGTCGACTCCGGCAAGTCGGTCGTCGTCGTCGAGCACCACCAGGCGGTCATGGCGCACGCCGACTGGATCATCGACCTGGGGCCCGGCGCCGGTCACGACGGCGGCCGGATCGTTTTCGAGGGCACCCCCGCCGACCTCGTCACCGCCCGCTCCACCCTCACCGGCGAGCATCTCGCGCAGTACGTCGGGGCCTGACCGTAGAGCCTCGCGCGGGCGTACGACACGACCGCGCGAGGCCCCTGGGACCGCGCTCCCGCCCTGCTCGTACGGGACCGCACGCAGCGACGTGTCAGGCGCCGGGCGTACGGCTTCCCATCGTCGCGGCGAACACTTCGGGGTCGCCGTCGAAGCCCTGGACCGTACCGTGGAACTCCCAGGCCCCGGAGGCGCTCCGGACGAACTCGGCCACGATTGCCGCGGTGGCCGCGCCGACCGCGGAGAAGTCGCCCTCCGCCAGGTTCGTATAGCCCTCCCGGACCTGGACACCGGTGTTCGCTATCTCGGCGAATGTCCTGCGGCCGTCACGCTGCTGAATGGCGACCCCGACGACGACCCGGCCGTACGCGGCCGACAACCGCTCCAGTTCCAGCGTCATCACCTCGTCGAAGCCGAAACCCTGGCCGGTCCTGCTGTCGCGGTTGAGGGTGATGGTGCCGTCCGGCGAGCGGCTGTCGAAGTGCACCAGGTACGCGGGGCTGCCGTACGGTGCTTCGGCGAGGTAGGTCGCCGCGACGATGTCGAGGTCGTGGGCCGGTGCCCCCGAAGGGCTGGGGTCCCATTTGAGTCTGACCTCGACCTTGTCGATGTCCTTGTTGGGCGTGCTCATCGGAGGTGCCTCCCTGGCTTTCCGCTTGGCCGTCGGGCCGTTCAGGTCACCCGATCATGTCCGTAACCGGCCGCGGATCCAACCGGCTTGCTTGCCGGCGATGGAATCGGGCCATCGACGGTCGTGCCGGCGTGGCCGCTCCGGGTCAGTGCGGTATGCGGCGCGGTGGTCGCTGCCGGACCTCGTCCCGGAAGATCTCGATGGCGCTGCTGACCTGACGGATGAGCCAGGTGTCCTCGATGCGGTCGAGATAGAGGCAGTTGCGGGCCACTCCGTCCAGCTCGAAGGCGAAGCAGAGCGTCATCAGCGGGTTGATGAACAGCTCGCTGTCGCGGGTGCGCGAGGTGAACTGCACGTCCCCGAAAGCTCCTTGGACGGCGGCGGCGATCGACCCGTTCACGATGCTGGGGTGGTCGGGCGTGTGGTGATGGGCGTGCGCCACGGCATCGACGAAGAGTGCGCCTTCACGGCTCGTACGGGACACGGAGAACGCGCCGAGACAGGCACCGTCGCGTTCGAGCGCGGCGATGTTCTCCAGTACGAGGCCGTGGCTCACCCCGTGGTACGCGTCGATGCCGAAGCCGATGGAGACGACGAGGCGTTCCGGTAGGTCGAGCGCGGCGAGCGCGGCGACGCTGGTCAGGTCCTCCTCCGGTGTGCCGAGGCCGGATTCGTCGCCGCGCATCAGGATGTCCGTACCGCCGTCGACCAGGACGACCGCGTCGATGTCGTACTTCTCGATCAACTCCCGGTAGGCGGCACGCAGCGGTTGCACACCCACCCGGGAGAAGGCGTGGACCGTGCTCGGGTAGCCGTGCAGGCCGAGCCACTGGGCGAGTGTCCGTTCCGGGAAGTACGCCTGGTGGAGGGCCGTTTCGGGGGTGATGACGGCGACGTCCGGCGCGAGCCAGGATTCGGGGGGCAGCCCTTCGAGAGCGCTGAACGAAAGATTGGCGAGCTGTACGTGCTTGCCCTGGTGGAACAGGGAGAGCGCGATGGGCAGTCCGGAGTAGATGTCGAAGCCGCCGCCGGCCCCTGCGACGAGGACACGTTCCGCGGATTCGAGCCGGGCGAACAGGGGGTTGGTGTGCAACGGGGTCATGGAGATCATTCTGCGTTCCACGGCAGTCACTTCGGGACTGCCCCGTCCGGGCGTGACCCGTGCCATGCCCGGCACCGTACGATGGCGCGGTGCTGGTCAAGTGGATTCGTTGCACCGTGGTGGACCGTCGGGGTTTTGAACGGGGGCAGCGGAAGTGGGCGGGGCTGCTCGGCGAGCCCGGATTCAGGGGACAGGGCGGCGGATGGAGCCGGGGGCGTCCGGATGTGGCGCACATCTTCGCCTTCTGGGAGAGCCGCGTCTTCTACGACTCGTTCATGGCGCGCGCGCACGACAGTCTGGCCGCCGCGCAGTTCGGCACGTACAGCGGCATCCAGGTCAAGCTCTTCGAGCACCGCTTCGATGTGAAGACCGGCTTCGAGCCGCGCTTCACCGACGCGGATGTGGTCCGGGTGGCGCACAGCAAGGTGCGCGAGGACCGGGTGGAACACTTCGCGTTGATGCAGGAGAGGGTGTGGAATCCCGCGATGGCCGGCTCGCCCGGCATGCTGCGCGGGGTGTTCGGGGAGGCGCCGGGGCAGGAGTTCCTCGTGCTGTCGATGTGGCAGTCGAGCGCCGAGCGCGGCAAGTACCGGGCGGGGAGCATCGAGCGGCTGTCGCAACGGGCGCAGACCGAGGAGGACGTGGCGGAGCTGGCGGGGGACGTCGTGCAGCTGGAGCCGTCGTGGACGGTGTGACCGGCCCGGCCGGAGCGGTACGGCCGGGACGATGAGCCGGGGGCGCTCCGGGCGGCCCATCAGGCGGATTCGGCAGGGGAGTTGAAGACACCGGCGTGGGCTGCCGCCACGGCCGCGGCGGCGGACCGGTCGGCCAACGCCCCGTCCACGGACTCGCGGGTGATGAACAGTCCGAGGAACAGTGGTGCGACCACGGCCCTGACCGGCGCTCCCGCGTCCGTGCGCCGGTCCAGCTCGTGCCGGGAGACGGCGCGCGCCACGATGCCCTCGCAGCGGGCGAACCGCTCCGTGCAGAAGGCGTTCAGCGCCTTCGCGGCACGCTCGGACCGGAAGGCCGCGGTGATGACCGCGGTCGGTGCGGCCGCTGCGACGGGATCCTCGAAGGAGGCGGCCGTCGTCCGCGCCGGAGCGCGCAGGTCTCCTTCCGGGCTTCCGGTGTCGGGCGGGGCCCAGCTGCCCTCCCCGGCCAGGTCCAGGGCGTCTGCGACGAGCCCTTCGAGGTTTCCCCAGCGGCGGTGGAGGGTCGTCTTGTGGACGCCGGAGTGCTCCGCGACGTACTCGACGGTGAAGCCCGGGTAGCCGTGCTCCACCAGGCCGGTGAAGCACTGGCCCACTGGCCGGGCGCACTGGTCGTGGTCTCGCACGACCGCCTGCTGCGCCGCCGCTTCACCGGCGACATCCGTCGGATGGAGTCCGGGCGACTGCTCGAATGAGCCGCCGCCGTTCGCGAAGCCCTTAGGGTCGGTACATGGCACGACCGCAGCGCATTGTCCTGGTCAGGCACGGGGAGTCCGAGGGAAACGCCGACGACACGGTGTACGAGCGCGTGCCGGACCATGCGCTGAGGCTCACCGCGACGGGGCTGAGGCAGGCCAGGGAGGCGGGCGTACGGCTGCGCGAGCTGTTCGACGGCGAGCGGGTCAGCGTGTACATCTCGCCCTACCGCCGCACCCACGAGAGCTTCAGGTCCCTCGGCCTGGACCTTGAGCGGGTGCGGGTACGGGAGGAGCCGCGCCTGCGCGAGCAGGACTGGGGGAACTGGCAGGACCGCGACGACGTGCGGCTGCAGAAGGCCTACCGGGACGCGTACGGCCACTTCTTCTACCGTTTCGCGCAGGGGGAGTCCGGAGCCGATGTGTACGACAGGGTCGGAGCCTTTCTGGAGAGCCTGCACCGGAGCTTCGAGGACCCCGACCACCCGCCGAACGTTCTGCTGGTCACGCACGGACTGACCATGCGTTTGTTCTGCATGCGCTGGTTCCACTGGTCGGTCGCCGAGTTCGAGTCACTGTCCAATCCGGGCAACGGAGAGACCCGGACGCTGATACTCGGGGAGGACGGGCGCTACACCCTTGACCGGCCGTTCGAGCGCTGGCGTACCCCTGAGCCGTACGGCATCACCGGATAGAGTGGAGGGGCGATGACGACCGCTGACTCTGCCTCCGGGCAACGTTTCGAACGTGCCCTCGCCAGCCTGCGCGGGCTCTCCGTGGGAGACGCACTGGGCTCCCAGTTCTTTGTGCCTGTCAACTATCCGCTGCTGAAACAACGCGAACTTCCACCGGGCCCCTGGCAGTGGACGGACGACACCGAGATGGCGTGTTCGGTGCTGGCCGTGCTGGTGGAGCACGAGCGGATCGATCAGGACGCGCTCGCCCATTCCTTCGCTGGCCACCACGACTTCGACCGGGGATACGGCCCCGCCGTGAACCGGCTGCTCAGGCTGGTCCGGGAAGGCGGTGACTGGCGGGAGCTGGCGTCCGCGCTCTTCAACGGCCAGGGGTCCTGGGGCAACGGCTCGGCGATGCGCATCGCCCCGCTCGGCGCCTGGTACGCGGACGACCCGGAGCAGGCCACGCACCAGGCCGAGATCTCCTCGTACACCACGCACCAGCATCGCGAGGCGGTCGTGGGCGCGATGGCTGTCGCGGCAGCTGCCGCACTCGCGGCGGCGCCGGCCGGGCCGCCCACCCCGGCGGATCTGCTCGACGGCGTCATCGCGCTCGTACCGCGCAGCGCGGTCGGTGCCGGCCTGCGACGGGCACGCGACATGCTCGACTACGGCGACGCCGGGACGGTCGCGGCGGTCCTCGGCAACGGCCGGCGCACCAGCGCACACGACACCGTTCCGTTCGCCCTCTGGTCGGCTGCGCGGAGCCTCGGCGATTTCGAGCAGGCCTTCTGGGTGACCGCCCAGGCCGGCGGGGACGTCGACACGACCTGCGCGATCGTCGGCGGGGTCGTCGCGGCGAGTCCTGCGGGCGCGCCGCCGGCCGACTGGACGGCGCAGACGGAGGAGCTCCCGGGCTGGCTCCCGCGGTAGGGCGGCACCAGGGAACGCCTGCCGGCGGCCGCCCGACTGTCACGGTACTGCCACAGCTCCCTTGCGCACGGCCCGGACCAGCGAGCGCGGGCTACTCTTTCGGCCACGCCGCCGTCGATGATCATCCAGACGGGCGTGCACCGAAATTGAGACGCCGGGGTGCCCCAGCCGCTGTCCTGCGGCCGGTGTGCGCGGACCTCGGTGGGGGAGGGGTCCCATGTCCGATCACACGTCAGAAACACCCCGGCCGGCCGGCGCTCCCGAGCCGTCCGGGCCGTCGGGGCCGGCCGGAACGCCCGAGCAGCCCGCACTGTCGAAGGCCCCGCCGCCGGAGCCCGGGGACACCGTTCCCGAGCCACCGAGAGTGCCGGGATACGCGCAACAGGGCGGGCACCAGCGGCCGGCCGACCCCTGGCGGCAGAGCAGCCCCCAGCCCTCCGCACTGTCGACGCTGCGCCCCGCCGCGCCGGCCGCCGTTCCTGGTGCGACGCTCTGCTGCGCCATCGTCACGGCGATACTGAGCGGCCTGTTGCTGGGCGACGGTCTCGGCCTGAACGCGCTGATTGTCGCGGTCCCCGCGACGCTCGGGGCCTTCTTCGCCGCGCGTACCGCCGGTCGCCGCCTCCGCCCGTGGACGGCCTTCTGGGCGGTCGGAGGACTGGCGCTCCTCGCTGTCCCGGCCCTTCGGGACGCCGGATGGCCCGTCTTCCTGGCCATCGTGTCGGCGATCGCACTGGGCTCGCTCGCCCTGCACGGCAGCCGCAGCTGGCTCGGGGTGTTCCTGGGTTCGCTGGGCCTGTTCAGTGCCATGGCCGACGGTCTCGCCTGGGGCGGGCGCGGCGTGCGCGCGCGGATGTCGGGGTCCCGTGGCCGGCTGGGGGGCGTTCTCCGCAGCTCCGCGGTGGCGGTCGTCCTGCTGATCGTGTTCGGGGCGCTGTTCGCGAGCGCCGATGCCGCCTTCGCCGACGTGCTCGGCAGCCTGATGCCCGATGTGTCGGTCAGCGGCAGCCCGTGGCGGCTCCTCCTCTTCCTGACCGGCCTGGTCGGCGCGCTCGCCGCCGCGTACGCCGCGGCCGCTCCGGTGCGCTGGGACGGCATCACCGTTCGCAGGGGAAAGCCCCGCGGGCGACTGGAGTGGGCCCTTCCGCTCGTCGTGCTGAACCTGTTGTTCGCCGTCTTCATCGCCGTCCAGCTCACCGTGCTGCTCGGTGGGTACGACAAGGTGATGGCCGAGACCGATCTCAGCTACTCCGCATACGCCCGGCAGGGTTTCTGGCAGCTGCTCTGGGCCACACTCCTCACGCTGCTGGTGATCGCGCTCGCCCTGCGCTGGGCCCCTCGCGGGCGGGGGAGCGACCGCACCCTCGTCCGGACCGTGCTCGGCGTGCTCTGCCTGCTCACCCTGACCGTCGTTGCCTCCGCACTGAGGCGGATGGACTTCTACGTCGACGCGTACGGTCTGACGCGGCTGCGGATATCCGTGACCGCGGTGGAACTCTGGCTGGGCGTGGTCCTCGTCCTGATCATGGCCGCCGGGGTGTTCGGTGCCCGTCTGCTGCCACGTGCCGTGGCCGCGAGCGCCGCCGTCGGCGTCCTCGCGTTCGGACTGGCCTCGCCCGACGGGCTGATCGCGGAGCAGAACGTTCAGCGGTACCGCGACGACCACTCGATCGACATCGACTACCTCCGGAGCCTCTCGGCCGATGCCGTACCGGCCCTGGACACGCTGCCCGAGCCCCTGCGCTCCTGCGCCCTCAGGGACATCGAACGGTCGCTGCGATCCGACGACGCCCCCTGGTACGCCACCAGCTGGGGCGAGGCGCGGGCCCGGGACATTCTGCGGAAACGGAGTTCAAAGGGCGCGACGGAGTCCTGCGCCCAGTCGTCGCGTACGGGTGTCGGAGACAGCGATCGCGACGGTGACGAGAGCGATCCGTACGACCCGTACTGACCGGTCCTGGCCGCGCGCGTGCAGACGGTGGGGGCATGAACGGGTCCGGGACGGCCGACGGGCGCCCCGGGGTGTTGCGGGCGCCCCCATCGGCGTACGCTGACAGGCGCCATGCCGTACGAACCACCCACGCACACCGTCGAGCGCTCACTGCGCGCTACCACTGGTGCCAAGACCGTCGCCGGTGTCGACGAGGTCGGACGCGGAGCGTGGGCGGGACCGGTCACCGTGTGCGCGGCCGTCACCGGCCTCCGCAGACCTCCCGCCGGACTCACCGACTCCAAGCTGATCAGCCCCAAACGCCGCGCGGAACTCGCGCCGTTGCTGGAGCGCTGGGTCACCGCGTTCGGTCTCGGCGACGCCTCCGCGCAGGAGATCGACGAGCTGGGGATGACGGCCGCGCTGCGCCTCGCCGCCGTACGCGCCCTCGATGCCCTGCCGGTCCGGCCGGACGCGGTGATTCTCGACGGCAAGCACGACTACCTGGGACAGCCCTGGCAGGTCCGCACGGTGATCAAGGGCGATCAGTCCTGCATCGCGGTCGCGGCCGCCTCGGTGATCGCGAAGGTCCACCGGGACACGGCGATGGCCGAACTGGGCGCGGATTCCGGGGAGTACGCCGATTTCGCCTTCGGGGCCAACGCCGGGTACCCGTCGCCCGTACACAGGGCCGCGCTGGAGGAATGGGGGCCGACACCCCACCACCGGCTTTCGTGGTCCTATCTCGACGCGCTGCCCAAGTGGCAGCACCTCAAGAAGGTCCGCATCTCCGCCGAGGCGGCTGCACTGGAAAGCGGGGGCCAGCTCGGCTTCGACTTCTGATCGCGCGCAAGTACCCACCCGCCGACGCCCCGAGCGCCGGCGTTTGATAGACAACCACCCATGCCTCTCATCCCCGAGGAGCCTCAGATTCACGAGAGCGCCCAGGGTCCCCGCGTCACTCCGGCCGCAGGCCGCACCGCGCCGACCCCCCGTCCTGTACCCGGTCCGCGTTCAGCGGCCACGCCGCGTCCCGGTCGCCCCGGGCCCGGCCCCGCGAGGCCCGCGCCACCGGCGCAGCGCCCGCACCCCGCCTCCGACCGCCCCCGGACGGACCGGCCGGAGAAGCGTTCCGCACCGCAGATCCAGCTGATCCCCGCCTCGGCGGTCGGCGCGCTCGACGCCGCCGACGAAGCCGTGGACCTGCTGCTCGACTCCGGCCGCGCACCGGGCGACATCCTGGTGTTCACCACCGGCGAGCAGCACCCGTGGGCCGCGCACGAACTCTCCTTCGGAGAGGCCGCCTACTGGGCGCAGCACGAGGCCGGCGACGATGTCTTCTTCGCCGGTGCCGCAGCCGCGGACCGGGTGAAGGCCCGTCCGGTGGTGGTCGTCGCCGTCAACGGCGGTGACGCCGTCGCCGGCGCGCTGACCGGGGCGCGGGAACGCGCCGGAGCACTGCTGATCGTGTGCGGGGACCCGCAGCGGATCAACGCAGTGCTCGGTGCCGGCGTCTGATCCGCAGGGCACGCAACACCTTGGTGGCCCGGCTGTCCGACAGGGCGGCCGGGGCCGCGGTCAGCGGCCCACGGGTCAGCGGGCGGCGGTACGCCGCAGCGGCTGCGCCGCGCCACCGCCGGAGCGGGGCGGCGCGGGATCCGGGCCGAGCGAGGTGTCGGCGAGGGCGGACGGCCGCGACGTGGAGCTGGGTCGACGGCCGCCCCGGCCCTCGCCGAGCACCTGCCAACCGCCCCGGGTCAGCGTGATGTACGCGCCGCACCGCAGGCCGTGCAGTGTGCAGGCGTCCCGCAGGCCCCACATCCACGCCCCGTCCTCCTCCGTCCAACGCTCGTCGCCCTCACGGCAGTAGAGAAGTACCGCGGTACGGACCGGCGTACGGCGGCGGAGATCGTGCGGGATGACCCGGCGCAGATGTATCAGCAGTGCGTTGCGGAACTCCCAGCCGTCCGCGGCCGTGGAGCGGCGGGCGAACGAGGCGCTGGCGGTGAGGCGTTCCTCATGGTCGAGCACGGCGACCACAGCGGTCGACGGGGTCGGCCGGTGCCGGGCGTGCAGGCCGCTGACGACCTCGCGGGGGCTGCGCAGCAACGGTATGCCGGCTTCGGCCCACTCGGCCGGTTCGAGCATCCTGGCGAGACGGTTGGCCGAGTCGGCGGACGCCGATGCCGAAGTGGCGGCGGACGGAGCGAATCCGAAGGTCACGGTCCTCCCTTCGCATACGCGCCCATGGTGCGGGCAGGGTCGAGTGAGGGCGCACCGGGGCACAGTTCTTCCGGGCCGCGAAAGGGACTGTGCGGGGAGCGAGTCCAATTCTTGCTGGCGCATCGGCGGGCGGCAACGAGCAATTGATGCAGCTGACGGGAATCAGCCGGAATGACTCTGATATCCCTGCCCACGCCCTGCCCGGACGATGCATCCTGTCCCGCCTGAACGGCGAGGACCAGCGGAAACACCCAGGCCGGCCCCTTCAGCCCCGCAGCCACCGTCCGGCGCCCGGTCGATGCGCGGGTGTGCCGTGGGGGGTGGATTCGCCGATTGTCAGTGCCATCGGGTTGCATGGAGGCATGGACAACCTGGAGCTCCGCGCCGAAGCCGATGCCATCCTCGCCGAGCTCGTCGGCGATCCGGGAGGTTCGGCGCGGCTCCGGGAGGACCAGTGGCAGGCGGTGGCGGCCCTGGTGGAGGAGCGTCGGCGTGCGCTGGTGGTGCAGCGCACGGGCTGGGGCAAGTCGGCGGTGTACTTCGTCGCCACCGCTCTGCTGCGCCGGCGTGGCTCGGGGCCCACGGTGATCGTCTCGCCGCTGCTCGCGCTGATGCGCAACCAGGTCGAGTCGGCGGCGCGGGCCGGTATCCGGGCGCGCACCATCAACTCGGCCAACCCTGAGGAGTGGGAGACCATCTACGAGGAGGTCGAGCGTGGGGACACCGATGTCCTGCTCGTGAGTCCGGAGCGCCTCAACTCCGTGGATTTCCGCGATCAGGTGCTGCCCAAGCTCGCTGCCACCACGGGTCTGCTGGTGGTGGACGAGGCGCACTGCATCTCCGACTGGGGGCATGACTTCCGGCCCGACTACCGCCGGTTGCGGGCGATGCTCGCCGAGCTCGCTCCCGGCGTGCCGGTGCTGGCCACCACAGCGACGGCGAACGCACGGGTCACCGCGGACGTTGCCGATCAACTGGGCACCGGTGCCGGCGAGGCCCTGGTGCTGCGTGGTCCGCTGGAGCGGGAAAGCCTGCGGCTGGGCGTCGTCCGGCTGCCGGACGCCCCGCACCGGCTGGCCTGGCTCGCCGAGCACCTGGACGAGCTGCCGGGCTCCGGGATCATCTACGCCCTCACCGTCGCCGCGGCGGAGGAGGCCACCGCTTTCTTGAGGCAGCGCGGCTTTCGCGTCGCCTCGTACACCGGAAGGACGGAGAACGCCGACCGGCTGCAGGCCGAGGTCGACCTGCAGGAGAACCGGGTCAAGGCACTGGTCGCGACCTCGGCCCTCGGCATGGGTTTCGACAAGCCGGACCTGGGCTTCGTGGTCCACCTCGGCTCGCCGTCCTCGCCGATCGCCTACTACCAGCAGGTGGGGCGCGCGGGGCGCGGAGTGGCCCACGCCGATGTGCTGCTGCTGCCGGGCAAGGAGGACGAGGCCATCTGGCGCTACTTCGCCGATACCGCCTTCCCGCCCGAGGCACAGGTCCGACAGACCCTCGCTGCCCTCGCGAGCGCGGGACGGCCGCTGTCCGTGCCGGCTCTGGAGGCAGCGGTGGACCTTCGGCGCACGCGTCTGGAGTCGA